>CAYYKK010000008.1:0-61925 GCA_964467935.1 uncultured Polyangiaceae bacterium | reverse complement strand
GGAAGGACGCGGCCCTCCCGACCTTGTTCGCGTGGAACGTCGATCGATGGCCGTTGCCGCACTTGTCGCAGTGGAACTCGAACTGGAAGCCCGAGTCGTTGGAGTGGTCCGAGTAGTTGCGGGTGAAGGGCTGGGGCATGACGATCGATACTCTACCCCAACCGCGCGCGGCGGCGGATGGGCGCGAGCGCCGCCGCGGGCGGACGCCTCCGCTGCCGGCGGCGAGCGCGACGCAGGGCGGGCGGCGCGGGCCCGTGGGGCGCGTTGATCTTTTGATCAACGCGCGTCGAGCCTCGCAGGGCCTCGCTCAAATCGCGGACATTTCTCGCGAAAGCTGCGTCTCCACGAAACCTTCACACGGTTCCCATGTCTTCCGCGAACCATCCGACTAGGCTGCGCCCCATGACGTCTTCTGCTGACTCGGCTTCGATCGCTCGTCCTGCCCACATCCCCGGCCACGTCGCCATGATCCTCGACGGCAACGGACGGTGGGCGACGCGACGCGGACAGCCGCGCACGGCGGGGCACGAGCACGGCGCGTCCGCGGTGCGCAAGGCGGTCTACGGGTGCCACGAGCGCGGCGTCTCCACGCTGACGCTCTACGCCTTCAGCGCCGCGAACTGGTCGCGACCGAAGAACGAGGTCGACACGCTGATGCGCCTCTGCTGCGAGTTCGCGACGAACGAGCTCGAAGAGCTGAAGAAGCGCGGGGTGCGCGTCCTCGTCATCGGTGATCTCGACGAGCTGCCGACGGCCACGCGCCGCGCGACGGAGGAGCTCATCGAGGCGACGGCGGGCGGCACGACGATGACGCTCGCGCTCGCGCTGAGCTACGGCGGCCGTCAGGACATGGTCAGCGCGATCAAGCAGATCGCCATCCGCGCGCGCGCGGGCCTCGTCATCCCCGAGGAGGTCAACGAGCGCAGCATCCGCAGCTACCTCTCGACCGGGATGCTGCCCGATCCGGACCTCGTCATCCGCACCGGCGGCGAGCGTCGCCTGAGCGACTTCCTCCTCTTCGAGTGCGCGTACGCCGAGCTCTTCTTCACCGAGACGCTCTGGCCCGACTTCGACGAGAAGACGTTGGACGAGGCGCTCGCCGCCTTCGGTCGACGCCAGCGCCGCTTCGGCAAGACCGGAGATCAGGTGCAGGGCGAAGATCGCGCCGAAGCGGTCTGAAGCTCAGCATCTGAAGATCAGCATCTGAAGCTCAGCGTCTGAAGCTCAGCGTCTGAAGGTCAGCGTCTGAAGGTCAGCGAACGACGCGCACGCGGACGCCGCCCGAGGGCGCGACCGTCGAGCCGCGCGCGACGGCGACGGCGGGGCCGCCCGCGAGCACGAGCTCGAAACCGCCGAGGGCAGCGGCGAGCACCGTCTCGATGCCGCGCAGCGCGAAGAACCTCCCCGGACAGCGGCGCGCTCCGCCGCCGAACGGCGCGTACGCCTTCGAGGCGTCGCGCTCGAGCGGGAAGCGCCCCGGCAAGAACGCGGACGGCGACGCGTGCGAAGTGGGATCGCGGTGGAGCAGATGGATCGCGACGCCGACGCGATCGCCGGGCCTCAGCCGACGACCGGCGAGGAGGGTGTCGACGGCCGCGACGCGCGAGACCACGGGCAGGATCGGCGAGAGACGGAGCGTCTCCGCGACGACGGCCTCGAGGAGCGGCGCCTCCCGCGCCTCGGGCTCGCGCGCGAGCGCCGCGCGGACGCGAGCGAGCAGCGAAGGATCGCGCAGGACGCGGTCGAACGCGAAGCTCGCCGCCGACGCGGTCGTGTCGTACCCCGCGCCGAGGTAGGTGACCACCTCGTCCGCGATCGCCGCGTCGTCGAGCCCGCGCGAGACCCACGCGCCGAGGAGGCTCGCGGGATCGACGGCGTCTCGCGCACGCGCGCGCGCGAGGGCGTCGAGGAGCGGCGCGCGGACGTCGAGTGGACGGACGAGGCGCGCGGCGGCGGCGACGACAGGCGCGAGGCCGGGCGAGATCGCGAGCATGGAGAGCGGCGCCCCCGCGAGATCGCCGAGGCGGAGAAGACGCGACACGATCGCCGCGCGGATCTCGCGCGGGAACGTCTCGCCGACGACGACGTCGGCGAGCCATCCGACGAACAGCGATCGAAGCAGCGCGTGGAGGCGAAAGGGCGGACCGCCTCGGTGCGGCTCGAGCGCGTGGCGCGTCCGCGCGAAGAGCTCGCTCGCGCACGCGTCCGCGCGCTCGCGCGACAGGAACGGCCCGGCGATGCGGCGACGCGCGAGGTGCGGAGCGCCGTCGAGCGAGGCGGTGGACGCAGGGCCGACCATCGCGAGGATCGCCTGGTTGGCGGCGCCGGCAAAGAACCTCCGATCGTCCGCGAAGACCTCCTCCACGTCGGAGGGACGAGAGACGACGCGTTCGACGCCGAGGGGCGTCCGTCGGTCGAACGTCGGTCCGTGTCGCCGTCGGCGGCGTTCGAGGCCCCGCGTGGGCATCAGGAGATCGAGGAGCGTCGAGGGAGTCATGTCACGTCCGCGGTTGTACGCTAGCGCGCCCATGCGCCAGCTGTCGCCCCGCGAACGCGCCGTGAACTACGCCGGGATCGCGCGCGGCTGGCCCGCCTTCGCGACGCGACCGCGCGTCCCGCGCGAGGCGACGCGGCGGTATCAGCTCGAGCGCCTCCGCGCGCTCGTCGCGTTCGCGGAGCGCCACGTGCCCCTCTACGTCGAGAAGTATCGTCGCGCAGGGATCTCGTCGCGGGATCTGCGCACGCTCGCGGACGTCGCGCTCCTCCCGACCGTCACGAAGGACGAAGTGGTCGCGGCGTTCCCGGACGGCGCGCTCGCGCGGAGCCTCGACCTCGCGCGCTGCCTCGAGTCGAAGAGCTCCGGCTCGACGGGGCGCGTCCTCACCGTCGTCCACCGCGCCGATCGGCTCGCCGTGCAAGGGCTCGCGCTCCACCGGTTGATCGGCATGATGGGCGCTTATCGCCCGTGGCATCGCTTCGCGTACGTCTACACCTCGGAGTACCCGTCGCGCGGCGTGCTCGGGGCGTACCCCATGCGATGGATCCACACGCTCTCGCCGACGCCGCGCATCGCCGACGAGCTCCGCGCGTTCTCGCCTCACTATCTCGCGTGCTACCCGAGTCACCTCCGCGCGATCCTCGACGAGCTCGGGGCGCGACGGGCGCGCGCCCTCGGCCTCCGCGGCATCTCGGTCTCGTCGGAGCCCTCGACGGCGTCCGAGCGAGACGCCCTCGGCGAAGCCTTCGGCTGCAGGGTGCACGACGAATACTCGACCGAGGAGCTCACGCGCGTCGCGGCGGCGTGCCGGCACGGGACGAGCCACCTCTTCGAGGACGTGGTGCTCACCGAGATCCTCTCGGAGCACGGCGACGCGCCCGTCGGGCCGGGCGAGCTCGGCGAGGTGACCGGCACCTATCTCCACAACTTCGCGATGCCGTTCATCCGCTACCGACAAGGCGATCTCGCGGCGGTGTCGGAGGAGCCGTGCGCGTGCGGCTCGCGGTTCCGCGCGCTCGTGCGGCTCGAGGGCAGGCGCCTCGACGCCTTCGTGCTCCCGAGCGGGCGACGGCTCACCTCGGGTTTCCTGCTCGACGCGACGTACGCCTTCCTCTTCGATCTCTCGGCGGACCTCGCGGCGTTCCGGCTGGTCCAAGAGACGCCCGCGCGGGTGCGCATCTTGATCGAACCAGGGCGGCGCTACGACGCGCCGATGGGCGAGGCGATCCGTCGGCACTTCCTCACGCTCGCCGGTGAGCCGCTCGACGTCACCGTCGAGATCGTCGCGCGACTCGAGCCCACGCGCGCCGGCAAGCACCACCCCATCGTCTCCAAGGTGGGCCGTCCGGCGCTCGATTGAGGCGCTCGCGTCAGTGCGGGGCGGCAGCGCTGCCGAGCGCCAACGCCGCGAACGCGAGGATCGCGAGGATCGAGATCACGTGGCGGGGGTCGAGCGCGCGTCCACGGGCCATGACACGCGAGAGGGCATTCTTCATCGTCGAGTCCTCGTTGGAGGGAGGGGCGAAAGGAGCGGACGCGCTCAGGGGACACCGGCTGTCGGACGCTTGTCAATCGTGAGCGACACGGGCTCGCCGAGCGGCGCACCGAGGTCCCCGCTCGCGAGCGGCTCGGAGCGAGCGAAGCGACGGAAGAGGTCTCCGAGCCCGACGATGGGGGGCGCGGGCAGAGCCTCGCGGAGCTCGCGCAAGCGGTGGAACGGAACGCTCGGGAAGTGATGGTGCTCCCAATGCAGGCCGATCGCGTGCGGCATGACGACGGCCTCGAACAGCGGGCCCATCGTGATGCGGTGCGTTCCGAGGGTCCCGAGGTGCTCGGTCCAGATGCGCAACCGCACGCCCGACCAGAACGCCGTCGCGATGCTCGCCACCCACAGCGTGAGCGCCCAAAGGAGCCCGCACTCGTACGCGATCAGGATCGCGGCGACCCAGAAGAGCGCGAAGCCGAGCGTCTCGCGCTTGCGGACGGGGCGCGTCATCCTCCCCGCGGCGGCGAGGTGGATGAGCCCTCCGCCGACGAGATCCGACGCGAAATGCAGCCAATGCCGGTTGCGCATCGGGAGCGGCCATTGCGGCAGGAGCCGCTTGTGACCCACCTCTGGATCCCTCGGCGTACCGAGCGCGCGATGGTGCACGAGGTGATAGCGGCGGTAGCCCGACAGCGTGAGGCCGAGCGGCCACGCGGAGAGCGGAGCGCCGAGCGCGTCATTGAGCGCGCGGCGCCGCGACACGAGGTGGTGAGCCGCGTCGTGGAAGAGCGCGCCGAGGGCTTGCTGGCGCGAGCCGAGCGGCACGATCGCCAAGGCATAGCCGACGGGGTGATCCACGCGGCGGGCGCCGACGAGGACCAGCACGATGATCGCCCAGTCGAGGAGCGCCGCGGCGAGCCAACGCACGGGCTCGCGCCGCGACAGCCGCGCGAGCAGCGCGCGATCGACGGCAGGCCGTGGCGAAGAGCCGATCATGGAGGGCGATGGTCGCTCGCGGTGCGTTGCGCCGCAAGCGAGCGGTCGGTGACGCCCCTTGAACGGGGCGCGACGATGGGCTCCCATCCGGGTCGTCGTGTGGATCCACCCTGGCCGCCTCGAGCACGTGTTGTCGCCGGCCGCGTACGTCGCGCGAGCGCAGCACGACGCCGAGATGCGCCGGCTCTTCCTCCCCGCGTGGCATTTCGTCGGGCTCGAGGACGAGCTCCCTCGCGACGGCGATCAGCGCGCGTTCGAGCTCTTGGGCACGCCCCTCGTGCTGCGACGCGGAGGCGGCGAGCTGCGCGCCTTCGTGAACGTGTGCGTGCACCGGCACAGCCTGCTCGCGCCGGAGGGTCGCTCGCGCGCGGCGGCGCTCGTCTGCCCGTACCACGGCTTCTGCTATCGCGAGGACGGCACGGTCGCGCGCGTGCCCGACGCGTCCTCGTTTCGTGGCGGCGAGGGCGCGGTCGCGGGGCTCGGGCGGCTCCGACGGCTGCCGCTCGCGCGCCTCGGCACGCTGCTCTTCGTCTCGCTCGCGGACGACCCGCCGCCCTTCGCATCGTTCCACGACGACGAGACGCGGACCCTCGCGCTCGGCGCCTTCACCGACGACCATCGGCTCGTTTCGACCTACCGCTTCGAATCGAGCTGTAACTGGAAGGTCGCCCTCGAGAACGTGCTCGAGACCTACCACGTCGCGTCACTCCACCGGAGCGCGCTCGCGCGGCACCCGGAGATCTTCCGCCTCTTCACCGGCGTCCCCGAGGGCGCCTCGACCCACCGACTCGGAGATCGCTCGACGTCCTATTTCGACTCGATGGGCGGCGACTCGGCGCTCTACCTCCGCGTGGCCGAGGCGCTGCGCCCCGGCGCGCACGCGCGCTACGAGCACCTCCACGCGTTCCCGGCGCTCGTCGTCGCGCACACGCACCTCGTGAGCTTCGTGCAGACGGTGACGCCGCTCTCGCCCGAGCGCTGCGTCGTCGAGGCGCGGCTCCTCGCGTGCGCGGCGACCCCGCTCGCGAAGGTGGCGAGGCCTCTCCTGGGCGCGCTTTCGGGCCGCTTCATGGGCGGCGTCCTGCGCGAGGACGCCTCGATCTACGAGCGCGTCCAGCGAGGTCTCCGCGCGAGCCCGCATCGCGGCGTGCTCTCGGCGCGCGAGGAGCGAGTCCACGCGTTTCAATGCCACGTCCGAGATCGGGCGGGCGACGTCGGTCGATCGTGAGTCGAGGCGACCCGAGGCGCCCTCGCCTCCGCGGAGCCGCGGGCCTCGCCCTGCTCGCGCTCGGGCAAGCGGCGACGCTCGTCCACGTGAAGCCCTATTCGGAATACTGGTATTCGCTCGTGTGGTTCGGGTTCATTCTCTTCGTCGACGCGCTCGTCGCCTGGCGGACGGGCGCCTCCCTCGTCGGCGCGCGCCCGCGCGAGCTCGGCATCATGCTCGCCGCCTCCGCCGCGATCTGGTGGCTCTTCGAGATCGCCAATCACCTCCACCTCGCGAGCTGGCGCTACACGCCGAGCCCCGACGTGCCGATGTGGGCGCAGCGGCTTCGGTCGACGGTCGCGTTCGCGTCGCTCCTGCCCGCGAACGTCGAGGCCGCCCTGCTCGGGCTCGCCCTCTTTCCGCCACCGGACGCCCCGGCGCCCTCGTCGTCGCGCTCGTCGGGCGTCGGGGCGCTCGCCCTCGTCGTGGGCGCCGTCTTGGTCGCCGCGGCGTGGCGCGTCGCCGGCCTCGCGCTCCCGCTCGGCCTCGCGGGCGCGTTCCTCGCCATCGACGGCTCGAACGCGCTGCGTGGCCGTCCGAGCCTCGCGCGCGACGTCGCGGACGGTCGCCCGCGCGCGGCGCTCGCGCTCTTCTTCTCGAACGTCGCGGCGGGCGTCCTCGGTGAAGCGTGGAACTACCCCGCCGATCCGAAGTGGGTCTACGACGCGCCCTACGCAGGCCCGGTGAAGCTCTTCGAGATGCCGCTTCCCGGCTACCTCGGCTACGGCGCGCTCTCGCTCGCGCTCTTCGCCGGCTACCACGCGGTGCGGCCGCGTCGGACCGGCGACCGCGCGTCGGCCCGCGAGCTCGCGCTGCTCGGCCTCACGTGACCGCGCGCGCGGGCGCTCGACGGGTGGGTGTGGTACGGACCGAGCGTCATGACGACCCAAGCGCTCTCGATCGACGTCATCTCCGATCTGGTCTGCCCGTGGTGCCTCATCGGCTCGAAGCGGCTCGACGCCGCGCTCGCGTCGTTCCCCGATCTCGACGTCGACGTGCGCTACCACCCCTTCCTGCTCGATCCTTCGATGCCCGCCGAGGGGCGCGATCTGCGGCAGCACCTCCGAGCCAAGTTCGGCGCCGACCCCGAGGCGATGTTCGGCCGCGTCGAGAGCGCGGCGAGGTCCTCCGGCATCCCGCTCGACTTCGCGAAGGTGCGACGCTATTGCAATACCGTTCCTGCTCACACCCTGTTGCGTCACGTCGCGGAGCGCCCGGGCCTCGTTCAGCGCCACCTCGCGCGAGCCCTCTTCGAGGCCTATTTCCTCGAGGGGCTCGACATCGGCGACGCCGACGAGCTCGCGCGCATCGCCGCGCGCTTCGATCTCTCGGCGGACGAGGTGAAGGGCTGGGTCACCGACGAGGCGGAGCTCGCCGAGACGCGCGCCGAGGCGGCCTCGGCCGCCGAGCAGGGCATCTCCGGTGTCCCGTTCGTCGTCCTCGGCGACAGGCTCGCCGTGCCCGGCGCGCAAGAGCCGGAGACGTTCCGCAGGGCCATCCAGCAGGTGCTCGACGCGCGCGGCGCGTCCCTCTCCTCCGAGGTCTGAGCGAGGAGCGCTATCCGAGCTTGAGCTTCGTGTAGACGAAGAGCCCCGCGGTGAAGACGACGATCCCGACCACGACCGCGAGGTGCTCGGCGAGCCCCATCTTGATCGAGAACGAGGGATCGTGGGTCCGGATGGCCTTGTAGAGCGCGCCGGAGAGCCCGATGTAGATCCACAAGATGTGGTGATACGTGAACGACAAGAAGAAGATGCCGATGCACAGGGCCGCGAAGGTCGCGAGCAAGGACATCGACCACACCGTGGCGACGCGCGCCTCGGGCCGATCCTTGTAGCGACCGAGGGCGACGACCGGGATCTTCACCGAGATGTAGACGATGCACGCGAAGAGGAAGAGCCCGAGCGGGCCGCTCTCCGAAAGCGGCAAGAGGTACGAGTTGTGCGCCGTGAGGAAGTGGTGCTTCGTGAATTGATCGAAGCCCACGCCGAGCACGGGGTTCTCGCGCAGCATCGCGAGCCCCTCGACCATGATCTCGGTGCGCTCCTGGGTCGAGCCCGAGGCCTCCCCGCCGCTGCGACCGCCGAGCAGGAGGATGGGCAGCCCCACGATGGCGCCGGCGATGATCCCCTTGGTCCCGAACTTCCGGACGAAGTAGGCGCCGAGCGCGGCGAGGAAGACGAGCTGACCGCCGCGCGACTGCGTGAAGACGATGACGATCGCGATCATGATCGTCGCGAGGACGAGCAGCGCCGTCCGCGGGAACGAGCGCTTCTGATCGACCCGGCCGATGAGGAGTGGAATGGACGCGCCGGTCGCGAGCGACAGCTCGTTGGGATCGCGGAGCACCCCGCGGTAGCGCACGCGACCGCCGCCCACGCTCATCGTGCCGAAGAGCCCCTGCCGCTCGCATTGGTAGCTCGCGCCTGGCTCCGCGTCGCCGAGGTAGCAGTCCTCCGAGGTCTGGCAGGGGCGCCCGTCGGGACGGAGGTTCTCCTGCGAGCCCTCCTCGACCGCGCAACCGAGGGGCGCGAAGCCCTGATGAAAGCCGACGAAGCCGACGAAGAGGCTCACGCCGATGACCGTGAGCACGAGGCTCTCGAGCGCCTTGAAGGTCTGCGCCGCGGTCGAGATGAGGAGATAGAGCACGAGCGCGATCGTGAGCTGCACGATGGGCCCCGCGATCCCGGATCCTCCCGACTTCACCGTGCCGGTGAAGAGGCACCAGACGTAGAAGGCGAGGACGTAGGTGAGGTGCGGCCCCTTCTCGATGCGCACGAGCCGCGACCGCACGTCGACGGCGACGCCGAAGATCGCCAGTGCGAGGAAGAGGTAGAGGAACGGGATGCGCTCGAGCGGAGTGATGAACTCCTGCGGCTTCAGGTAGATGAAGACGACGAGCCCGATGATCCCGAGGATGCCGAACATCGCTATCCCTCGAGGGCGCCGATCGAAGGCGGGCTCGCCTTCTTCCTCGGGATATCGGGCGCGATCGCGTTGTTCGGCTCGAAGAGCGGCAGCGGGAGGGCTTTTTCGACGGGGTTCTTGTCGAGGAGGAGCGTGCGCGCGGTGCCCTTGGCGTGGAGCGGGCTGCCTGCTTTGGGGCGGAAGGCGGCGTCGAGCTTCGGATCGTCGCCGGAGATCGTTCCGGTCCACTCCTTCGGGACGGCGGTCCCGCTCGGCACCCAATTGTCCGCGCCGGCGAGGATCGAGCGACCCGTCGCCCATTTCACGTCTTCGAGCGAGAGGAGGGTCACCGGGCCTCCGTCCTTGTTCACGAAGACGTTGTTCGACGCCTCGAGGCTCTCGACGCCGTCGAAGAAGCGAAACGCGGCCTTCTTCCCCGCCGCGACGAAGGTGTTGTTGACGAATCGGTATCGGCCCTTCGTGTCGCCGGTCCCGTCTCCGCCGATCCTCGTCACGTAGAAATTGCCGGTCTTGACGAGGACGTTGCCCACGACGTCGGAGTCTTCGCGGGCGAGCGTCGGGTCCTGTCCGTCGGGGCCGATGAGCTCGAGCTCGTGGTAGACCGCTCCTTCGACCCAGTTGTAATAGATCTCGTTCTTCTCGGCGCGGCTCTTCACGTTGTTGCCGCCCGTCGCGTCGTGCACCCAGCAGTGCTGCATGCGAAAGACCGAGTGCGGGTGGGCCTTCTCGTCGGTCGCCATGTAGACCTGGTGTCGCTGGCGTCCGCTCGGATTGGGCCCGTTGGCGCCGCATCGCCGCACCTCCACGTACTCCATCGTGAACGATCCCGAGTCCTGATCGGCGCCGAGGATCCCCATCGCGGGGCAATCGCGGACGAGGCTGTCGCGCAAGGTGACGTCGTCGGCGTGATTGAAGAAGCAGCGGTTGCCGGCGCCGGTGATCTCGAGTCCTTCGAACACGTAATGGCTGCCGGCGGCCTCGATTCCGTCGTTGCCACCCGAGATGACGGGGCGCTTGCCATTGCGAGGCACGCCGCGAATGACGATCTTCTGCGCCGCCGTGCCGTCTTGGGTGAAGTGGATCCCGCCCATGTACGTCGCGTCTCCGAGGACGTCGACCACGTCGCCCGGGCGGAGGAGGTTCGAGACGCTCTGGATGCTGGGGAACTCGGCGCCCGGGCCTACCGTGTATTTGGCCTTCGCCGTCGTGACCGACGCGATGGCGCTCGGCGTGATCTTCTCCTCGCCGCTCGGGGTCGCCGCGGTGCTCGACGTCGCGGGCGACGACGAGGTGACCACCGGGGGCCGCACCGACATCTCGCGCCCGATCGCGTCGGGGTGCTGGGGGAGCGTCGATCCGGAGTTGTCGTATTCGTGGCCGCCCCCGCAGGCGGCGACGAGGACGAGCGGCGCGAGGGCGGTGAGCCTCATCCCCTCAACCCGCCTTCGCGAAGCGGGCGCGCAGCGCCTCGAACGTGCGCGCGAGGCCCTCTTCGGTGGAGACGATGGGCTTCCAGCCGAGGCCGTGGAGCTTCGCGTTGGAGAAGCGATTTCCGCCCCACGTCGTCGCCGATTTGTAGGGTGTGAAGAGCGCGGGCAGCTGCCCCTTCGAATAACGGTGATAGCTCTCGACCGCCTTGGAGACGAGCTTCAACGCGGGATAGGGCAGCGGCACGACGCGCAGCGGCTCGACCTCGCGCCGATAGCGAGCGAGGAACTCCGAGCACGTCACGAGATCGTCGTCGTGCACGTTGTAGACGTCGCCGTCGAAGCGCGCGCTCTTGGCGGCGACGCAGATCGCCTCGGCGCAGTTGTCGACGTAGGACAAGGGCAGCACGTTGTCGAAGCCGAGATAGAGGAACATCCCGGGGAACTTGATCCCGACGCGGCTCGACATCGCGCCGCCGTGAGGTCCGTAGATGACGCCGGGCCTGAGCACCACGAGCGGGAAGCGGTGTTTCTCGAAGTAGTCCCAGACGAGCAGCTCCTGGCGGAGCTTGGAGTGCGAATAGATGTCTCGCTTCTCGGGGTGCTTCTCGAGGGGCGTGGACTCGTCGATGACCGCGCCGCGGGGCAGCTCGGCGACGCCGTACACGCCGAACGAGCTGATGAGCACGAGCTTCGGGACGGGTCTTGCGAGGAGCATCGCCTCGATGAGGTTCTTCGTCGCGACGACGGTGCCGAGGAACATGTCGGCGGGGGGCGCGCCGACGGCCGCCGCGAGGTGGTGCACGACGCCCACGCCCTCGAGGAGCTTCGACGCCGCCTCGACGGAGCCGAGCGACCCCTGGACGATCTCGACGTCGGCGCCGGGGTGCTTCTTCAGCACCGCGTCGAGCTTCGATCGATCGCTGCCGGGGCGAACGAGGCAGCGCACGCCCTTCTCACCGCGGCTGAGGAGCCTGTCGACGAACGCCGTGCCCAAGAACCCGTTCGAGCCGGTGACCAGCTGCTTGTCGCCGCCCATCACGCTCCTCCTTTCGCGCTCGCGCCGCCGCTCTGATCGAGCTGCCCGAAGATCTGGTCCATCATCTTCGCGATGCGCAGGATGTCACGGTACGAAATGGGCAGCTCCGTGCCGAGCTCGATCGCGTCGTAGAAGGATCGGAAGAGGTTCTGAAGCCCGGCGAAGAAGTGAAAGTCGCTGCGCGCGAACTTCTTCGTGTTCTTGAGCCCCTCGCGGGCGAAGCGCGCGGCCATCTCGAACGCCGGGACCACGCGGCCGATCGCGCTCGGGAGCGACGGGTTCGCGTCGAACGTCACGGTGCGCGACGTGTAGTCCGCGTGCAGCGTGTTCTTCGTGCCGTAGACGCGGACGAAGTGCGCCGCGGGGCGGATGTGCGCGGAGAACGTGATGTAGGCCGTCACCTTCTTGCCGCGGACGAGCACGCGGAGCTCGTCCATCAAATGGTCGCGCGCGTCGCCATAGTGACGCGACTCGCGCTGCACGTGCCCGAACGCGTGGACCTCGGGCTCGTCGTCGGGGATGAACTCGATGATCTTCGAGAACGGGTGATCGATCGTGTTGTGGAAGAGCTTGCCGGGCAGGTCGTGCACCCAATGCGAGGCGTCGCCGAGGAGGGCCTGACCGAACGCCCCGCCGAGGTTGTAGCCGTAGAAGCTCTCGACGTGCACGACGTCGCCGAGCAGCCCTTCGCGCCGGAGCGCGCGGATCTCGAGCGACGGCTGATCGAGCAGGTAGGTGTAGCCGATCGTGACCTTCTTTCCGGTCTTCTCGGCGTGATCGACGAGCGCCTTCGAGTCCGCGTAGTCGAGGGTGAAGGGCTTCTCGACGAAGACGTGCGCTCCGGCGTCCATGCACGTCCTCGCGAGCGCCAGGTGCGATTGCGGCGGCGTGGTGAGGTGCACCACGTCCGGCTTCTCGGCGGCGAGCATGCGGCCGAGGTCGTCGTAGCAAGCGGGGATCCCGTAGCGCTCCGCGATCTGCTCGGCCATGAGGAGCTCGCGATCGCACGCGGCGACGACGCGCGCGCGCTCGCCCATCTTGCCGATCTCTTCGACGTGCCCGTCGGCGATCTTGCCGCACCCGACGATGGCGATCTTCAGTGTCACCAGGTCACCTCTTGCTTTTGCCGAACGAAGCGGACGAACCCCTCGACCGCCGCGCCATTGAGGACGACGAAGGTGCGCGCGAGCTGCCCGAGCTTGCCCGCGCGCTTGCCGGCGATCGCGAGCAGCGCGAAGGCGCCTTGCCCCGCGAGCGCGACGCCGAGCACGCCCCTCTCCACGCGGCTCTTCGAGGTCGCGAGGCCCACGATCGTGCCGCCGACCGCGCCCGCCATGAGCGCGGGGCCGGCGAGGCGCAGGAGCTTGTGCGAGAACGTCTCGAAGAAGCTCGGGTTCGCGAGCGGTGAGAGCAGCTCGGGCACCATCGAGAAGAGCTGGAAATTGCCCGCGAGCGTGCGCACCTTGCGGCCCTTCTCGCGATCGTCGTCGAAGGCGTCGTCGAGCGCGACGGCGTCCTTCGCGAAGAGCAGGCGCTTGCCCTCGAGGCGAAGGCGAAGCGGGATCCACATGTCGTCGAGGATGATCTCCGTGGGCACCTCGGGCAGGTCGCGCGCGCGGATGGCGTAGAGGGGGCCGGTCACGCCGACCATGCCGCGGTAGCGCGCCTCGCACGCGCGGATGAAGTTCTCGTAGCGCCAGTAAGCGCCCGCGCCGGTGCCGCCCACGAGCTCGAGGTTGCCCGACACGGTGCCGACGCGCGGATCGGCGAGGAGGCTCACGAGCTCTCGCACGGCGTTGTCGCTCAGCACTTGCCGGATGTCGGTGAGGACGAGCACCTCGCCCGTCGCCCGCTCGCGCATCGCGTTGAGCGCCGTCGGCTTGCCTTTGCGCTCGGCGGCGCGCACGAGCGCGACGCGGCCCGCGGACGCGGGGTCTCGCGCCTCGAGCTCGTCGACGAACGCCTCGACCTCTTCGTCGCTGCCGTCGGTGGAGCCGTCGGAGTAGACGAGGATCTGGAGCTTGTCCTTCGGATAGGTCTGACGGAGGAGGCTCTCGAGCTTCGGCCTCACGTACCTCTTCGCGTTGTAGACCGGGATGAGCACGCTGACGGTCGGCGTCCACGCGTCGTCGCGCTCGACGTCCATCGGCCGGAGGCGCGAGAGCGCCGCCACGATCGCCGGGTAGCCGACGTAGGTGTACGCGAGGAGCGAGAGGGATGCGTAGGCGAGCCTACTCACGAGGATCCGAGTCTTACGGTGGGCCTAGAGGCAGCGCAAGGGGGGAGCGGGAGGCGCGCAGAACGCGATCGGCGAGCGAGAAGAGTGCACAAGCGAGGCACGGACAGCGCTAAGGTCGGCACGAACGCGGATCCCATGAAGCGCCTCTACCAGACCCTTCTCGACAACGAAGCGCGCGTGCTCGGCGAGGCGTCGCGAAGCGAGCGACGTCGCGCGAGCGTCGAAGACCTCGAGGCGATCGAGCGACGCCTCGGCTACGCGCTGCCGAAGACGTACAAGAGCTTCGCGCGCGAGGTCGGCGAGGCGTCGTGGCCGCTGCGCATCTCGGCGGCCGACGCGCTCGCGCCCTACCCCGCCGAGCTCGCGCGCCCGAGCTGGCTCCTCCCGTTCGCGAGCGACGAGAGCGGAAACGACCACTGCTTCGACACGCGCGTCGAGCTGAAGGGAGAGTACGCGATCGAGTCGTGGGACCACGAGTCGCCCCCGAGCGGCGCCGAGCTCGAGGAGCGCGGCACGCCGATGGCCTTCGACGACTGGCTGAAGGGCGTGGTGAACGAGAAGATCGCGGCCGAAGAGAGCGAGGCGCTCGCGGAGCGACACAGGCGCATCGAGGCGTTGCTGCTGCCGCACCGTCCGACGAACGCGTGGCCGTTCGCGCCGAGCGCCGACGACGTCGCGAAGGTCGAGGCGGGTCTGCGCTTCGCGCTGCCGAAGGACTACGTGTGGCTCACGACGACGCTCGGCTCGCTCGCGTGGCCGCTCGAGATCGTGGACGCGCTCGAGATAGGGCGCCTCACGGAGGAGATGAAGCGTCAGTTCCCGAACGCGCGCGGGGTGGTCGCCGCGATCGGTCGCGAGGCGGACGGGAGCTTCGTCGGCGTCCAGAAGTTCGGCAAGCTCGTCGCCGTCGGGGGCCGACCGCTCGAGGACGCGACGTTCCTCGATTTCCTGGAGCGGCGCATCGATCAGCGCTCCCGCTCGAAGCTGCCGCCCCCGATGAGCGCGGGCGCGGCCCCGAAGAAGCGTGGAAAGAAGGGCGTCGCGGAAGCGGCGCCGGCGCCCGTCGAGCCGAGCGACGAGCAGATCCCGTGGCGCATCGTGGACGACGAGCGCATCAACTCGGTCTGGCGCGCGGTCGCGGAGTCGAAGAACTTCTCCGCGACGAAGGAGCCGGATGGTCGCATCCAAGTCGTCATCGAGGACTTCATGATGGGCAAGCGACGCATGTTCCTCGACGCCGACGCGTGGGCGGTGGTCGAGAAGCACCTCGCCGCGCGCAAGAAGTAGCGCGCTCGCTCCGATCGCGGCGGATCGAGGGCGACGCGGCGGGCGCGACGCGACGAGCTCAGCCCTTGTTGCTGCGATCGTCGGTCGCGAGGGGGATCGTCGCCGAGACGGCCTTCTTGGACTCGCCGAAGATGCGACCAGGCAGGACGCGCACCGGGACCGGCGGATCGAGCTCGTAGAGGTAGCCGCGCGTCGGGACGTCGACGTCGACGGTCTGATCGTTCCACTCGATCGACCGATGGTAGCCCGCCGACATCTTGCCGCGCCGCTCGCTCGTCCGGTGCGCGAGGAGGTAGCCGCTCAGCCGGAGCGCGAGCTGGTTGTACAAGCGGTGACACCCGTGGCTCTCGCCGCGCTTGATCGATCGATAGTCCACCGAGCCGTGCGTCCGAATGCCGTGGTCGACCCACGTCGTCTTCGCGCCGTGCACGACCGCCTCGTCGTGGATGAGCATCACGAGACCGTAGGCGTTGCGGAAGCCGGGCTGGATGAGATCGCGCTTCAAGGAGAGGCTGCCGTCCTTGCCCTCGTGCACGAGATCGGTCTCGGGCGTCGAGTCGGGGGGCATCCACGCGGGCGCCGCGATGATGCGCCTCCAGAAGCGATCGCCGACGTCGCTCTCCTTGTACTTGAGCGCGATCTCGCCGTCGTCCGTGCGCTCCTTCTTCCACCCGCCGATCGTCGTCGACCAGCGGAGGAGCGCGTGCTCGTGCTCGCCGTCCTTGGCGTACACGACGAAGCTCGGGCGCCGCACGTCGCCGAGCTTCTTGCGCTCCATCGCCGCCTGCCCGGGCATCTCGTAGAAGACGTCGCCACGATCGATCTCGACGCGGAGATCCATCGCGGCGGAGTGCCAAGAGGGCGGCGCGGGGAGCGCGACGGCGATCTGCAGCTTCTCGAGCCCGGCCGCGCCGCGCGCGGCGAGGAAGGCCCGCGCCGCGTCGGGGCTCGTCCAGCCGAGCTCGCGCGCCGCGACGTCGGTGGCGCCGTCGACGAGGTCGCCCGCGGCGTCGGGCAGGGCGGTGTCACCCGACGGCGCGAACGGCGAGAGGTCGAGGTCGCGCCCGGCGACGAGCACGTGCTCGTTGGAGGCCGAGCCGTCTTCGACGAGACCGGCCGCGTCGGCGACGCGCTCGCGGAGCCCGCGGAGGAGGCCGCGCAGATCGAGCTCGTCGCCGCCGAGCGCGAGGGCCGCGACCGTGTCGGCGTCGAGCGCGGGGCCGGCCACGATCATGTGCCGACGTCGGAAGGCGTCGAGCGCGATCTGCGTCGACGTCGTGAGCGCCCCGCCCGCCTGCTTCGCGAGCCCCGCGCAGACGAGCTCTTGCTGCGCCGCGCGGATCGCCGGCGCGGCAGCGGGCCCCTTCGTGAGCGCGGAGACGGCCCGATCGTCGGCGGCGGCGCGCATCGCGTCCCGCAGCGTCGCGAGCGGCGCGTGATCGATCGCTGCGAGGCATGCGCGTCGCTTCTCGTCGGTCAGCCGCTGAGCGAGCACCGTGAGCGTCGGCGCGACGCCGTAGAGCCCGAGATCGGCGTTCGGCTGGCGCGCGAGCTCGAGGTATTTCGCGCGGTACTCGGGCGCGTCGTGCGTGGTCGGATCGGGCGCGAACACGCGCGGCGTCCACGTGTCGGAGAGATCGAGGACGGTGAGCCCGTGCGGCGCCGCGTCTTCGACGCAGACGCGGCCGGGCGCCGCGCCGGCCGCGAAGACCTCGACGGTGTCGCAGCCGGCCCGCGCCGGGGTGAAGGGACGCTTGGGCGGCTCGGTCGCCGAGACGACGGGGGCCTGCGCGCTCGAGGAGGGCGAAGGAGCCCGGGCGCTCGAGGGTGGATCGACGTGGCTCGCGCGATCGTGGCAGGCCGCGATCGGCAGGAAGGAGAGCGCGAGAGCGAGACCGAGGCGCCGCGCCGAGGCGCGGAGCTGCGACCGACGTTCCGATGGGGGGAGCATCCCGAGGAGGAGTGCACCGCACATGCCGGACACCACGGCCCCGATTTTCGCGGAGGCCGCGGGCTGCTCGTCCCTCCGCCGGCGCCTCCGAGACCCGGGGCGTGTTCGGAGAGACACGCCATGGAGCGGCGAGGCCCGCTCGGTGGCGGGCCTCGTCGGGTCACTCGCTCGCGCGCCCTCGAGGTGAGGGCGCGCGCTCGACCTCGATCAGTTCACCGTCGCGTGGCAGGTGCAATCCATCTCGCCAGGCTGGCACGCGGTGTTCGCCGGCGACTCGCAAGGCACCATGTTGCAGCAGTCCGAGGTCATCGTGCACTGCTGGCCGTAGAGCGCGCACGTGCCGCCCCCGGTGGAGGTGCTGCCCGATCCGGTCGATCCCGTCGCGCCGGTCGAGCCAGTCGCGCCGGTCGACGTGGAGCTCGTCGTCGTCGGGTTGCACGGTCCGCACACGCCCATGGTCGCCCCGTTGGGGATGTCGCACGTCTCGCCGGGGCAGCAGTCGGCGTTGTTGGTGCAGCCGCCGCAGGCCTGGACGCACGCGGTCATCGAGCAGATGAAAGGCGGCGTACCGTTCGGGTTCGGGACGCAAGGCACCCCGTTGCAGCAGCTCGCGCTCGAGGCGCAGGCGCCACCCGGGTTCACGCACTGGGCCGGCGAGCAGCGCGGCACGCCGACGTTGTCGAGGTGGCAGGTGTCCTGGTTCTGGCAGTTGCCGCTGCAGCAATCACACGACGCGTTGCAGGAGGTCGTCGCGAGCTTGCACACGTCACCGTCGGGCTTGCAGCCCATCGGGTTGCGGCAAATGCCGACCGTCGATCCGCCCGATTTGTCGCACGTCACGGGTTGGCCCGAGCCGCCCGGGAGACCGGCCGATCCGCAGCAGTCGCCGTCGTCGGTGCAGAGATCGCCGACGGGGTGGCAGCCGCTCGCCGGCTGGCAAATCATGACGCCGGTGGGCCCGTACGGGAGGCACGCGCGGCTGCAGCAGGAGCCGCCGCACACCGGCAGCGGTCCGCCCATGTAGACGGCGCCGCCGTTGCAGAGCTGGCCGTCGGTGAGCGTGCAGTTGGCCGATCCGCTCGGAGGCGGCGCGCAGGTGCCGTAGAGCGCGCCCTGCGCGACGTTGCACTTGCCGCCGCAGCACTGGTTGTCCGTCACGCAGACGTCGCCGCTCTGGATGCAGAACGAGGACGCGCTGCACACGCCGTTCGCGCAGAGCCCCGAGCAACACGCGGGCATCCCGCCGGGGGTGCACGCGTTGCCGAGCGTCTTGCACTGCGTGTTGAGCGGCGCGCACGTGCCGCCATTGCAGCTTCCGCCGCAGCAATCGGTGTTGTTCACGCACGCGCCGCCGTCGGAGGTACACGCGAGGAACTCGCACACGTTGTTGGTGCACGAGCCCGAACAGCAGTCCCCGGCCGCGACGCACGCGGCGCCGACGTTGAGGCACATCCCGGAGCCGGTCGACCCGGTGGTCGTGAAGTTCGCGCCGGTGCTCATGCCGGTGCCGGTTCCGTTGGCCATCGTGCCCGTGCCGGTCTGCATCGCGCCTCCGGCCGACGCGGTCGACCCCGCCGCGCCCGCGCCGGTGGTCGTCCCCGAGGACGTCGAGCTGGAGTTGCCGGAGCACGCGAACGGGGTCGCCCCGGCGACGAGCAAGGCGGCGATCGTCGCCACATGTGACCAATGCACTGTCATCGAGAGCTCCTTCGGTCCGCGCGGATGGACCTGTGGTCGCGGGCGGAGTGGCCCACGCGTAGCAGTGTCACGAGCCACGGCCCGGGGCTCAGTTCTTTTTTCGATCCGGCCGGTCGTCCGATCGAGCGCTCCGGCGGAGGGCTCAGCGTTCGGCGCCGAAGAGCTCGCTCAGCTGCGCCGAGTAGTCTCCCTTGGACTCGAGGCCGACCCGCAGCGAGATCGTGCGACCGTCGCCCCACGGCCACCAGAGCGCGTACGGTTGCACCGACAGGACGGGATCGCTCGTGTAGACGAGCTGCCCCGCGCGCACGCCGCCGGTTCGCTCGCACAGGTCGCGGAGGACCCGCGACGCCTCGTGCAGGTTGCGATCGGTCCACACGGTGGGGAGCGTCTTCACGACGAGCTCGCGCGCGCGATCGGCCACGTCGAGATCGAACGTGGAGGCGACGCAGCCGAAGCGATTGTCCCAACTCCAGCCCCGCTTCGGCCACGAGGCGCGCAGCGCTTTGAACGAGTCGAAGACGGGTTCGAGAGGAGAGGCCATCGAAGCAGCATACGCCCGGGCCCAGGGCGGAAGAAGTTCTTCGCGGGGGCGCGGCGGACACGGCGGCCGGGTCGAGGCCACGAGCGGCCGGACGCTCCCGAGCGGGGTCCGCGTTCGTGCCGATCGAACGCCGAGGCCCCGAGCGAGCAGGATCAGCCGCACACCTCGTGGACGACGCACTCCTCGGCGCGGAACGACCGCGTACGGGTCGCGCCTCCTTCGACGTACTCGAGCGTCCCGCGCAGCACGCCGTCGGCGCCGCGGCCGAGGCGGACGCGGCCGCCCGGGAGCGCGTCGCACGCTCGACCCACGCATCGCGAGAGCCGCCCGTCGCTGCCCTCGAGCGTCGTCCACGCGGCGCCGTCGGCATCATCCCCACGGTAGAGGTCGACCTCGAGCGTGACGCCGCTTTGGATCGCGGTCCGCTCGGCGCAGGTGCGCGGGGTGTCCGAGAGTCGCAGCGCGCGGGCGGGTCCGTCCGTCGGACCGCACGCGATCCACGTGAGCGCGGCTTCTTCGGCTCCGCTCGCCGGCGCGCCACGCGGGCTCGTCGACGCCCCGCAGCCGAGGAGCGGCTCGATCAGCAGCCACCCGAGGGGAACGACGCAGCGAAAGGCGCCGCGGAGCGGCGGGAGCGCTTGGCGCGAGGGCAGCTCGGTGGACGCGTTCATCGGATCAGGGACCCTCTCCCTTCTCGAGACGCGCGAGGTGCTCTTCTGCCGTCGCCGCGAGCCGGCCGAGCGACCAGGGGAAGGTCGGCGTCGGGAACATCGTGCTCTGGAAGTGACGATAGAAGAAGTAGGCCTCCGAGAGCATGTCGAACGGGTAGACCCACTCCTCGAACAGCTCGTCGGCGAGGATCATGGCCGAGACCAGGGCGCCCTCCTCGGAGTCCACCGTCGTGTTGTTGCCGGCGAACCAGACGTGCCCGACGCCCTGGATGCGGTGGAGATCCTTCTTCGCCTGATCGAAGAAGCTCGCGACCCAACGCCCGTGCCGCCAGGTCTTGACGAAGATCGTCTTCGCAGGATCCGGGAGCTTCGCGCCGGCGTGATCGGCGTACATCGACACGTGGCAATCGACGGGCGTACCGAGGATGTTCTTCATCAGGTACGTCTGGAACGCGTTCGTCAAGTCGTAGGGTAGACCGTAGTCGTTCCCGCCGGGCGCCGTCTGGCCGAACGCGTAGGCGCCGACGAACTGCCCGTCTTCTCGTTTGTCGCGCAGGTGCGGCGACAGACACTCGTCGTCCTGGTGGATGTAACAAATGCCTGGAATGAGGGCGAACTTGTCCTCTCCGATGTAGTCCTTCTGCGTCGGATACAAGGCATTGTGCGGATTGTCGAGGAGCCTCCGATTGGTGGTCATGTCGGTCGTCAGGATCACGTCGTCGAACTCGGCCGACGCGACGGGGACGACGTGGGAAGGGTCCGTCTTCGCGCGCTCGACGTCGGCGGTCGGGGACCACGCGACGACGACCTTGTCCCCCTGGGGATACACGGCGACGACGCTCTGCCCGAGGCGGAGGGTCGCGCCCTTCGTCTTTCCGTACTCGGCCATCGCGACGACCCACGCGGTCGCGCCTTCGGTGAAGCGATCCCAACCCGTTCCGGGCTTCAGGAAATTGCCATAAGGACCCACGTGCTGGAGCCCCGGGATCTTCGCGAAGATGGGATAGAGATCCTCGATGGTCGTCTCGAGGAGATCCCCCGTTCCATAGCCGTTGATGATGCTCAGATAGGGGACGAGCAAATCCCGAAAGAAGCTCGTCGACCACGCGACACCCTTCGTCTGGAGGTACTTCTCCATGTTCGTCGAGAAGGTGATCCCGTCGAGCGGCGTGAAGGGTCCCCATTGGATGTCGACCTGGTAGCTCGCGGCGAGCCGCTGAGTCTCCGCGTCGAAGCAAGCGTCGAACCGAGGCCCTGATTGGTATTCCGGGAAGTTCCCCCAATTGAGCGTCGGCGAGAACGAACCGGAGAGCCTCAGCGCGGGATGACGGGTCAGCGAGACGCGCCCGACGAGCTCGGGACGCTCCAATTGCTTGTAGAGGTTGGGGTAGAGCGTCGGGCAAACGAATTGGACGCCGATGTCGACCGGATAGGTCTTTGCGCCGGGCGGCGCGGGGCTCGCCGGCGAGACGGCGTGTCCCTTCCCGGCAGCATCGAAATGGACGTCGATGGTCTTCGAGTGTCCGCCGACCTCGTCCTCGTCGTGGAAGAGCGTCAGCTCGACGAGCCCTTCGGTCTCCTTCTGGGAGAGAGTCCACAAGAGGGCGCAGCCCGACGCTCCGCCCCCCACCACCGCCAGCTTCTTCTTCGCCATCGACTCGACCCCTCGTCGTGGAGCCCGCGGACGGGCTCGCGCGGATCCTCGCAACCCGCCGAGAGCAGATCAACGACAATGCGAGGCGACGCGAAGGTCAGAGTCGCGCGGTCGCCGCGCCGAGCACGTGACCGTCGGTGTTCGACTGGAGCAGGACGACGACGCGATAGCGGTCGCGCTCGTCGGGCAGCTCCGGCAGCGGCACGTGGATCTCCGCGTTCTCGGGGTGACCGAGGCGGCGGAGCGCGCGAACGACGGGGGCGTGCCTCAGCGTGCGACCCCGATTCTCGCCCGCGAGCACCTCCGTGGAGAGGCCGGACTCCGTGATCGCGAGCCACGTGTCGAAGGTGTCGGATCGAGCGGCGGCGTCCGGCCCGAGCGAGATGCGCGCCTCGCTGCCGTCGACGCGCAAGGCGACCTCCGCGTGGGGCGCGCCGGCGGCGTCGCGAATGCGCGCGACGAGCGCGTCCTTCTGGGTCGCGACCACCGAGGCGCCGCCGTCGACGATCGCCTCCGGCGTGAAGACGCCGCGGGCGCCGCGCGCGTCGGCATAAGCGTGTTGGCGGAGGCTGTATTCGCTCTTCGAGAAAGGATCGCTCCAGCCGAGATCGTTCCAATAGTCGACGTGCAGCTCGAGGGGGATGACCTCGACGCCCGCGACCGGCTGTTCGTCGGCGAGCGCGCGCAACGCCTCGTCGGCCGGAGGACAGCTCGAGCACCCCTCGGAGCTGAAGAGCTCGACGACCACGGGCACGCGCGGCGCCTCCGCGCGATCGGCGCCGCGTCGTGCCGCCGGCGCCGCGCGGGGTGGCGTCGCGAAGGTCGCGCTCTCGACGGAGCCGACGGAGGGACGGGGCTCGCAGCCCGACAGGGCGAGCGCGAGGGCGAGGGCGGCGACGACCGAGGGGCGCATGGGCCCTGATACGAGCCTTCGGGAGGCTCGTTTCACTCACGGAGGCGCGCCCGCGCCCGAGGGCGGGTCTCTCGACGACCCCGGGGGTCCGAAGCGCGCGATCTACGTGCCGAACGCGCGCGGCGCGGGCGGCGGGCGCTGCGAGCGTCGTGGTCGACACGCCGCGAGGAGGGCGACCGGGATCTCGTGGAGCGGGACGAGCGCCTCGGCGGCGCCGAGCTGCGCGGCGGCGGCGGGCATGCCCCACACCGCGCTCGACGCTTCGTCCTGCGCGAACGTGCGCCCCTGCGCGAGGCGCATTTGGAGCAGGCCGCGCGCCCCGTCCTCGCCCATGCCGGTCAGGAGGCAACCGATGGCGTTCGACCCGACGTACTTCGCGATCGAAGAGAAGAAGTGATCGACGGACGGGACGTGCCCGCTCACGGGCGGCCCTTCGACGAGCTTCACCCGGTACTCCCCGCCGAAGCGACGCACCTCGAGGTGTCGGTTGCCGCCGGGGGCGACGAGGATCTGCCCGAGCATCACGCGATCGCCGTCGACCGCCTCGCGAACGGACATCGCGCACATCGTCGAGAGCCGCTCGGCGAAGTCGCGCGTGAAGCCCGCGGGCATGTGCTGGACGATGACGATCCCGGGCGTACCGCGCGGGAACGCGGGGAGGATGCGCGAGAGCGCGGCGACGCCGCCGGTCGACGCACCGAGCGCGATGACCCGATCCGTCGACTCCGCGAGCGCCGACTCGTTGACGGGCGCGATCTCCGTGGCGCGCGTCGTGACGCGCGCTCGGGCCGCGGTCTTCACGCGGCGGCGCAGCTCGACCATCATCGAGTCGAGCCCTCCCGCGACGCCCGCGGAGGGCTTCGCGAGGACGTCGACGGCGCCCGCCTCGAGCGCCTCGATGGAGAGCTTCGCGCCGCGCGAGGTGAGCGAGCTGAGGACGATGGTGGGCGTCGGGAGCACCGCCATGAACTTGCGCAGGAACGTGACGCCGTCCATGCGCGGCATCTCCACGTCCAGCGTCATCACGTCGGGTTGGTCGCGCACGAGCACGTCACGCGCCTCGTAGGGATCACGCGCCGTGGCGATCACCTCGATCTCGGGATCGGCCGAGAGCCCCGCGCGCAGGATGCTGCGCACGAGCGCGGAGTCGTCCACGCAGAGCACGCGGATCTTCTTCGAGATGCCTTCGGCGCTCATCGCTCATCCCGCCTTCCGGAAGACCGCCGGCTCGACCTGGCGCCACCGCGTGACGATCTCGTGGAGGGGCTCGGTGAGGCTCGTGAAGAGGTACGCGCCGGGGAGCGCGTGGTCGAAGCATGCCTCGAGCACCTGGCGCTGCCGTTCGGCGTCGAAGTAGTAGAGGACGTTGCGGAGGAAGATCACGTGGAAGCCCTTCTGGAAGGGCCACGGCAGCGCCGTCAGGTTGAGCCGCCGGAACTGGCAGAGCGCCTTCACGTCCGCCGAGACCATGAGCTGGCCGAGGCCCGCGGAGCGGAAGTGTCCCCGCAGCAGATCGGGGTGGAGGCCGGCGACGTGACGGCCGCCGTAGAGGCCGGCCTCGGCATCGGCGACCATCCGCTGGCTGATGTCGGTGCCGAGGATGCTGAGCTTCTTCCTCGCCTCGGCGGCGCCCCACGCGTCGATCGCCATCATCGCGAGCGAGTAGGGCTCGTCCCCGCACGAGCAGGCCGCGCTCCAGATGCGCGCCTCGTTGCGCGCCCGGAGGTCGGGCAGGACGCGCGACTTGAAGTAGTCGAGCACCTCCGGCTCTCGGAAGAAGTACGTGTGGTTGGTCGAGAGCGCCTCGGCGAGCGCGACGTTCATCGACTTGTCGCCGCGCTTCAGCGTGTCGACGAGCGCCGCGAGCGTGGTCTTGCGATCGATCACGAGCTGACCCACGCGCGCCGCGAGCAGGCTCTTTCGGTCGGCGCCGAAGCTCATGCCGAAGTGCGTGTGCGCCCAGTCGGCGAGCTCGGCGAGGAGCCGGGCGTTCTCGCTGGCCGCGGACGGCGCCGTGACGAGCGCGGGATCGGGCGACAGGGCGAGCGAACCGTCGTTAGGCATGGAGTCTCTCGCAGTCGAGGGCGAGCGCGACGTCTCCGGAGCGGAGCATCCCGCAGCCGGCGGCGGCGCGGATGTTCGACATCACGCCCTTCAGAGGTTTCAGCATCACTTGCTGGTTGCCCAGCAGCGAGTCGACCGGAATGGCCAGCTTGCCGAGCGCCGTCTGGACGACGATGATGATCTTTCCGAGGATCTTCCGCGTGGGCTCCTCGATGACGACGTCGTCACCGTAGAAGCGGTGCACCCAGCAGACGGGGACGAGCTGGCCGCGCACGCGGACGAGCAGCTCGCCATCGGCCGAGCTCGTGACGAGCTGCTGCGGTCCGACGACCTGGAAGACCTCGAAGACCTTCTCGATGGGAACGACGTAGAGCCGCTCGTGCTCGGAGACGACCATCGCCTCGATGAACGCGAGGGTGAGGGGCATGCGCAGGACGAAGCGCGAGCCCTTGCCGAGCACCGTCTTCACGACGGCGCGCCCGCGCAGCGACCCTTCGATCGTCGTCTTCACGACGTCCATGCCGACGCCGCGTCCCGACAGCTCGTTCACGACCTCGCGCGTCGAGAAGCCGGGCAGGAAGATGAGGTCGAGCGCCTCTTGCTCGCTCAGCTTGGCGTTGGGCTCGATGAGACCCTTCGCGACGGCCCGCGCGATGACGCGGTCACGATCGATGCCGCGACCGTCGTCGGAGATGGTGATGGTCACCTCGCCCGCCTCGTGCGTGGCCTCGAGGAGGATGCGCCCCACGGGCGGCTTCCCGGCGAGCGCGCGCTCCTCGGGCGTCTCGAGCCCGTGGTCGACGGCGTTGCGGAGGATGTGGACGAGCGGGTCGTGGAGGTTGTCGACCATGAACTTGTCGATCTCGGTCTCCTCGCCGCGGAGGACCAGGTCGACCTGCTTGCCGGTCCTGCGCGCGGTGTCTCGGACCACGCGCTTCATCCGCTGGAAGACCCCGCTCACCGGGACGAGCCGCATCGACGAGACCTCGGTCTGCAGCTCGCGGATCAGCATCTCGAGCTTGTGCGCCGCAGCGGTGAAGCCCTCGAGCTCGAGGTCCCGGACGTCGCTGTTCTGGGTGACGGCGCCCGTCGCGAGGCCGATCTCACCAGCGAGATCCATGATCAGGCCGATCTTGCGCGCGTCGATCTTGAGAAACTCGATCGCCTGTCCCGGCTGTCCAGCGGCCTCGCGGGCCGGCTCGGCCTCGCTACGCTCGGCGGACGAGGGCGTCGCCGAAGGCGGAGGAGGCGCGGGCGGAGCGGCGGGGCGCGCGGCCGGCGCAGGCGCGGGGCGCGGCGACGAGGGAGGTTGCGGCGACGGAGGCGACGGCGGCCGCGGTGACGGAGGCGACGGCGGCTGCGGCGCCGGGCCGACCGGTCGGTGCCCAGGAGGCCCACCGGCGACGCGGAGCAGGAACGCGGCGCCCGCAGGATCCATCGCGCGGAGACGATCAACGATCGCGTCGGGCTCGAGCCGACTGCCGAGGAGGAAGTCGAAGTCGGTCCTGTCGCCCGTGAACACGGTGGCGCTCGTGAAGTAGCAGGCCTCGGGCCCCGCCATCCACGTCTGGAACGCCTCGGCCAGGCTGGGCTCCTCGAGCGTCGCACGCACCTCGTAGAGGTGGTCGCCCGCCGCCAGCGCCGCCGCGAGGCGCGCTGCGAGCTCGATCGTGACCGTCGCCTCGAGCTCGGTCGAGAGCCCGAAACGCTCGAGCTCCGCGCGGCTCGGCTTCTCGACCTCGTCGGGCGCGATGCCGGGCACGTCCTCGCAGTCTTCGCCCTGGTTCACGGCGTCCACCGCGGCGCCGATCTTCGCGATGAGATCACGCGTCCGCTCCACGAGCAGCTCGTCGACGGCGTCGTCGGCGTCGACGCTGCGCGAGTAGCGATCTTCGTGATCGAGGCAGACCTGCGCCGCGGCCTGAAACCCGTAGTGCTCGCAGGCGACGCGGATGTCGCGGAGGAGGTTCGGGATCTCCCGCGCCTCTTCCATCGTTCCGCCGGAGAGCGCGTCGACGAGGAGCCTCAGCCGCGCGAGGCTCGCGAAGATCTGATCCGCCGCGCTGCGCCGCGCGAGAGCGACGAAGCCGTAGCTCGTGCCTCCGCCCGCGAGCTCCCGGTAGGTCTCCTCGATCTTCACGAGCTGCGCGTAGAGCTCGCGCTCGGGCGCCACGAGCGCGGAGGCGTCGGCGCCGTCGGACATCACGGCCGCCTCGACGTCCGCGAGGAGGCCTTCGACGAGCCCGAAGCCCATCCGCTCGGCCGCGCCGCGCAGATCCGCCGCGGCACCTTCGATGAGGCGCTTCGCCTCGGCCGCCGAGCTCTCGTCGGTCGCCCGGAGGAGATCGGCCGCGCTCGCGCTGAGGGTGCCCATGCGCTCCTGGGCGATGGCGAGGAACACCTCGAGATAGCCTGGATCCAGGCTCGGTTCGACGACCTCCATCGGGACGTCGGCGAGGCCGCCGGCGAACAGGATGGGCGGCTCGGAGACCGGCGCGGCCGGCTCCGGGTCCGCCGCAGCGACGGGCGGAGCGGCGATCGCATCGGCGCGCTTGCCGCCCGCCTTGCGCGTCCTTCGCGCCTCGTCCACCGTGGCGACGAGGTCGTCGACCCGCGAGGGATCGACGTCGCCCTGCTTCTCCGCCACCTCGCTCACCACCGAGCGAAGCCGGTCGTGCACCGCGAGGAGGATTTCGCAGAGCTCCGCGTCGAGCGGAACCCCGCCGTCCCGCACGAGCCCCACCAAATCCTCGGTCGTGTGCGCCAGCCGCTCGATCTGGGCGAGGCCCATGAAGCCCGAGTTGCCCTTCAGCGTGTGGAGGCCTCGGTAGAGGCGGTTGATCTCCTCCGCCTTGGTCGGGTCGCTCTCCAGAGCCAGGAGGCTCTGCTCGATTTCCTGGAAGGCGTCGGCCGAGTCGCCGAGATAGCCCTGCCAAAGCTCGCGCGGGTCCATGGGATGATTACCTCGCTCCGTGATCGGGTCGGATGGGGGACGAGCTCAGAAGCCCTTGTAGCCGCGCTCGTCGTGATCGAGCGGGAGCACGGCGCGCGGCGAGTGGCCGTTCGCGTGACCGTTCGAGTGGCCGTTCGAGTGACCGTTCGCGTGACCGTTCGCGGGGTACGCGGCCGGAGCGCCGAGACCGCCCGCGCCCTGCAGGCGCAAGAGGCCCATGATCTGGTCGAGCATCTCGGGCGAGACGCCGGCCGGGATGCCGCCCGGCTGGGCCTGCGCGGCGCGCGTGACGACCTTGAACTTGTCGATGCGCTGCTTCAGCACCTCCATCTGACGGCCGAGCTCGTCGGCCGCGGACGCGACCTCGGTGCTCTGCTGCGATCCGGCCTGGGCGCCTTCGGTGACCTTGCCCATCGCCTCGGTGACGTGGCCGATCGAGCGCGACTGCTCTTCGCTCGCGCTCGCGATCTCACCGACGAGATCCTCCACCTTGACCACGTTCGACACGATCTGGGTGAGCGCGCCGGCGGTCGCGTCGGCGATCCGAACGCCGTCGAGGACCTTGTTGGTCGAGTCGTCGATGAGCTGCGTCGTCTCCTTGGCGGCCTTGGCGCTGCGCTCGGCGAGGTTGCGCACCTCCTGCGCGACGACGGCGAAGCCCTTGCCGTGACGGCCCGCGCGTGCCGCTTCGACGGCCGCGTTGAGGGCCAGGAGGTTCGTCTGGAAGGCGATCTCCTCGATGACCTTGATGATCTTCGCGATCTGCTTGGCCGAGTCGTTGATGGCGCCCATGGCGGCGTTCATCTCGTTCATGCGCTGCTGACCGCCCTTCGCGGCGGTGCTCGTCTCGCTGACGAGCTTGTTCGCCATCGAGGCGTTGTCGGCGTTGGTGCGGACCATCGAGGAGGCCTCGTCGATCGCGCTGCCGCTGCGGCCGGCGGCGCCGCTGAGATCCTGCGAGCTCGCCGACATCATCTGGCTCGTGGCGCGCAGCTGCGTCGCGGCCTGCGTCACTTGCTCGACGACCACCTTCACGTGACCCATCGACTCGTTGACCGCCTCGAGCAGGCCGTTCACGCCGTTCGAGACGGTGCGCACGAAGCCTTGGAACCCGAGGTCCGGGATGCGCTGCGTGAGGTCGCCGTCGACGGCCGCCTTGAGGACGCGCTCCACCTCCATCTCCGCCTTCACCTGATCGGTGACGTCCTTCCACTCGACCGAGTAGCCGACGCCCTGCCCCTGATCGTTGCGGGCGGCGGTGGCGATGAGGTCGAAGACGCGGCCGCCGAGCTTGAGCTGCACCTTGTGCGCGCCGTGCAGGCTACCGAGCACCTGGCGCTGGTGGCTCGGGTTCTTGTGGAACCGGTCGATGCACGTCCCGATGAGCCCCTCGGCCCGGAACTGCGGCAAGTCCCGGCGAATGTCCGACTCGGCCTTGCGCAACATCTCGGTGAGCGAGTCGTTCATGAAGACGATCTCGAACTTCTCGTTGGCGATCATCACGTTGGTGGTCACGCCCGCGAGCGCGGCCCGGAGGCGGATCGCGTCGTTGAGAAGCCGCTCTTGGGCCTCGCCGTCCGTCTGCCCCTTGGTCTCTTCCTTGTTCGTCGTCATCGACTCTCTCCTGGTCCCTGAGTTCGTTGTTCGTCGTTTCACGCGCTCACCGACGCCGCTTCGGGGCCGACTCGCGTGGGCTGCACGTCGAGCAGCGCGCCCACGTCCAGCAAGAAGCTCACGTTCTCTCCGCGTTTTCCGATGCCGCGGATCATCGCTCCGCGCGCGCCTCCGACCCCGCGCCACGCGGGCCGAGGCTCGACGTTCGCCGGCAGGATCTCGGTGACCTCGCTCACCGCGTCGACGATGAGCCCCGTCGCGGTGTCGCCGACCTCGAGCACCACCACGACGGTCAGGTCGTTGAGGTCGGTGCGCTCGAGGCCGAAGCGCGCCCGCACGTCGAGCAAGGGGATGACCTTGCCGCGCAGGTTGATCACGCCTCGGATGAAGCTCGGCACGTCCGGGATGCCGAACGACCGCTGAAGGCGCACGATCTCGGTCACGTTCGCGACCGGCACCGCGTACTGCTCCTCGCCGACCTGGAAGGTCAGGTAGGTGTGCTCCGCGTTGTCGTCCTCGTCGTCGACGAGGTCCATTTCGTCATCGATCATCTCTTCTTCTCCTTGCGACGCCGCGGAAAGGTCAGGCCACCTGTCGACCGAGCGCACGAATCGCGGCGACGAGGGTCGTCCCGCGCTTCTCGGCGAGGTCGAACGAGACCGCGCCGGACGGTTTGGCGAGCACGGCGTCCGCCCCGAGCTTCTTCGCCGCCAGCGCCTTCTCGGACCCGACGTCGACGACCGAGGAAAGGACGATGACCCGCGCGCGCGACTGCAGCTTCGCGTGCCGCAGGAACGTGAGCCCGTCCATCTGAGGCATCTCGATGTCCAGGATGATGACGTGCGGCGCCGCCTGGCGGAGCTGATCGAGCGCGACCTTGCCGTTCTCGCAGCTCGCGACGACGTTCATGTCCGCCTCGCCCTGCACCACGTTCCGGATGACGGTGCGCATCAGCGCCGCGTCATCGACGATCATCACGTTGATCTTCGCCATCTCCGAGCCTCCGAACGCGAGGCCCCCCAAGCTGGCGCCCCGACGAGGTTGGGAACGGCAATCTTCGCCGTGGCTTTAATCCCCAGGCCGCGGACGGCGCGCGATCGGGGTCATCACGGCGCTCGGGCGACGATGGCGCGGCGGATCGACGCGAGAGGCGCGGTGTCGTCGAACACGACCTCGCCATGACGCAGCGACACGCCGAGATCGGCGAAGAGCCCGTCGAGATCGACCTTCACGGGCGCGTGGGCGTGCTTCTGGTAGAGCGCGCTGACGACGTTCGTCGCGGTCGCGGCGTCGGCGATCGACAGCACGCGCGACATCGGCCAGCGCACCGATATGTCGCCCTGCGCGTAGATCGCGCGAAACGCGTCCGGGAGCCCGACCCGCCCGCCGGTCTCCTTTCGTATCTCGACGTCCGCGAGGAGCCAGAACATCGCCCCGCCCCAGTACGTGCGCCCCCACGTCGGTGTCTCGTCGAGCCCGTGATCGTCGTCGAACGGCAGGCCCTGCGGCATCGACTCGATCCACTCGTGCCAGACGCGATCGATCGGGACGACGCCGCGACGCGCCCGGAGGATGGGCTCGAGGTACGTCGCCATCCCCTCCTCGGCCCAATGGTGCGCGCGGCCGAGCCCCGGGAGGGCGAGATGGATCATCTCGTGCGTGAGGATCCAGTCGTCGGCGAAGGCCTCCGGCTGGGTGGCTTGGCCCACCTCGACGAGGATCGACGAGCCTCCGTTGCCCATGGCGGAGCCGCGCTCGATGCCCGCTCCCGGCTCGACGACGACGATGACGAGCGGCTCGGTGCGCGGATAGTCGGGGTAGTTCGAGCGCAGGTTCTCCGTCGCCGCCGACACCCAGCGGACGACGCCCTCGTCGCCGACCTCGGGGTGCGCGCCGATCAGCGCGACGTGGACGCGGCGCGACCCGGCCGGGACGTCGATGCGTCGCATGTCGCCGAGCGCGGTGTACGGCGGCTCGGTCAGGTCCTCCCAGCTCCCCTCGTAGAGCCCGCCTTCGGCTCGGCAGCCCGACGCGAACTCGACGTGACCCGTCGGGTGCACGGCGATCTCGAACCGCGCGTCGGCCTTCGGCTCCTCGGGATGAAAGAGCCACGTCGACGGCGGAGAGAGGAACGCGCCGCCGCGCTGCGCCGCCGTCTCCGGATCGTCGAAGGCGCGGGCTGCGCCGCCGAGATCGAACTCGTACGAGATCGCGCAGCCGTGCTCGCACGCGCTCGCGACGAGGGTCGAGCCCACCCAGCGCGCGCGGGCCGGACCGCCGAGCGGCGTCGTGACCGCCACGTGCTTCGCGAACCGCTCGGCGCCGTCCTCGAGCTCGAAGCGCGTGGGCGCGCCCGGCGCGAGCCGCATGTGCACGAGCAGCGTCTGGCCGCCGTCGTCGACCTCGACCTCGTAGCGCGCGAGCCGCGGCGTGGGCCCGGTGACGAGCTTCGCGCCACGGCTCGGCTCGCACGAGGCGATCGCGAAGAGGAGCACGGCCGAGCCCACCCGGCGGGCGCGCTCTCGGCGCGGCCTTCGTCGCCCTTCGACGCGCGCGTCGCCGCCGCTCTCTCCATCTTGGCTCATCCCGAGTTCGAGTATGCTCCGCCTCCATGCCCGCGGACACCATCGTTCATCGCCTTCTGTCCCAAGCCGAGCGTCGCCCGGAGTCCCCCGCGCTCTACGAGAAGCGCGAGGGCATCTGGCGGTGCATCCCCTACCGGTCGTACGCCGACACGGTGAAGCGCGTCGCGCGGGCGCTCATCGCTCTCGGCGTCGAGCCGGGCGGCACGGTCAGCATGCTCGGCTTCAACCGCGCCGAGTGGGTCTACATGGCCGTCGGCGTGATGGCCGCGGGCGGCGCGGGCGCCGGCATCTACGCGACGTGCTCGCCGAGCGAGGTGGCCTACATCGTCGGGCACGCCGAATCGAAGGTGATCCTCGTCGAGAACGAGGAGCAGTGGCGCAAGGTCGAGCGTGAGCTCGATCACCTCCCGCTGCTCTCCAAGGTCGTGCTCATGCGCGACGTGAAGGGCATCGACCACGAGAAGGTCCTCTCGTGGGACGCGTTCCTCGAGAAGGCCAACGAGGTCTCGGAGGAGCGGCTCATGGAGCGCGTCCACGCGCTCGAGCCGCGAGGCCTCGCCGTGCTCATCTACACGTCGGGCACCACCGGGCCGCCGAAGGGCGTCATGCTCTCGCACGAGGCGCTCGCCTTCACGGCGGGCATCGCGAAGAAGGTGGGCGACCTGAAGGCGTCCGACTGCAGCCTCTCGTACCTGCCGCTCTCGCACATCGCGGAGCAGGTCTTCACCATCCACGGCCCGATCACCTGCGGCGCGTCGGTGTACTTCGCCGAGTCGCTGGAGAAGGTGCCCGACAACCTGAAGGAGATCCAGCCGACCATCTTCTTCGGCGTGCCGCGCATCTGGGAGAAGTTCCACGCAGGCATCGCGGCGAAGATGGCGACCGCGCAAGGCGCCAAGAAGCTGCTCGTGGAATGGGCGCGGCGCGTCGGCTCCCGCGTGACCGACCTGCGCTCGCGCGGTCACGAGCCCGAGGGGCTCCTGCGCGCCGAGTACGCGGCCGCGTCGCGCCTCGTGTTCGACAAGCTGAAGCCCGCCATCGGCCTCGGGCGCGCGCGCCTCTGCGTGACCGGCGCCGCCCCGATCGCGAAGGAGGTGCTCGAGTTCTTCGCGTCGCTCGACCTCACGATCCTCGAGGTCTACGGACAGAGCGAGGACTGCGGTCCGACGAGCTTCAACCTCCCGGGACGCACGCGCTTCGGCACCGTCGGCCCTGCGATCGAGGGCGTCGAGGTGAAGATCGCCGCCGACGGCGAGATCCTCGTGCGAGGGCCGAACGTGTTCCTCGGCTACTACAAGGAGCCCGAGGCGACGGCGGAGGCGCTCGTCGACGGCTGGCTGCACTCGGGCGATCTGGGCGCCTTCGACGCGGACGGCTTCCTCTCGATCACCGGCCGCAAGAAGGAGATCATCATCACCGCCGGCGGAAAGAACATCGCGCCCAAGAACATCGAGGCCGCGCTGAAGAACCACCGGCTCGTCTCCGAAGCGGTCGTCATCGGCGATCGACGCAAGTTCCTCACCGTGCTCGTCACGCTCGATCACGACGCGGCGATCGCGTTCGCGAAGGAGCGCGGCCTCCCGACCGAGAAGGTCCACGAGCTCGGCGCCATCCGCGACGAGGTGCAGCGCGCCATCGACGAGGTGAACCGCGATCTCGCGCGCGTCGAGACCGTGAAGAAGTTCACGATCCTCCCCCGCCCGTTCGGCGTCGACACGGGCGAGCTCACGCCGACGCTCAAGGTGAAGCGCAAGGTCGTGGGCGAGCGGTACGCCTCGGAGATCGAGGCCATGTACGCGGACTGAGCTCCTCGGCGCGGTCGGAGCTTCGCCGCGGCGCGGTCGGAGCTTCGCCGCGGCGCGGCATGAAGCACGCTTCATAGGGCACGCCGCGACACATTTCCGCTTTCGACGCGGACGCGTCGGTGCCTACGGTCGCCTTCGGGGGGAACGCGACAGGACCCCCATGCCCGCCATCAAGAGCTCCCGACGCGCGCCGACGCCGCTCCTCCTCTCCCTGCCGCTCGCGCTGCTCGGCTTCGCCGCCGTTTCCTGCGGCGACGACGGCGCGACGACGTCCAGCGGGACGGGCAAGCCCAAGCTCTCGCCGGTCGTCCGCATCGCGGTCGACGCCAGTCGCGACGGCGTCGCCGACCCGAGCGACGCGAACGACCACGACTTCGCGACGCGGGACAAGTGGGACGACAAGCACGGCGCGTCCTTCCTCGCGAACCTCGACGACGACGACGCGAACCACGCTCGCGACGCCGAGAACGACGTCGTCGATGGCGACGAGGACGCGAAGGATCTCGCCCCGATCGTGATCGCGCCGTGGCCCGACGCGCCCGACGGCGCCGTCGGAACGCTCACGCTCGACGACGTCTCGCCCAAGGTGGTGCGCCTCTTCCAGCTCGGCAGCGACGGGACGTGGACGAACGTCGGCGGCGCGATGGGGCCCTGCGCGACGCCGATCGTCGGCGCGGACGACTCGGGTCCCGCACAGTGCGCGAGCTACGCGAACACGGTCACGTTCACGGCCGATCAGATCCGCGCCGGGATCACCCTCGGCATCGAGGCGCGTCGCTTCCGTATCTCGAGCACGGATCCCTGGGACGGCTTCGCGTCGCTCACTTGGGCGATCGCCGACGCGAACGGCACGGCGTACGCGAACGCCGACGGCTCGACCTCGGACCAAGCGGTCCTCAAGGTCGCGCCGTGGGTCCTCTTCGGCAACCTCTCGCCCTTCGACACCGTCTGGTCGGCGAGCTCGTCGGCGCCCTTCGTCCAGGGGCTCAACGGGCCCATCACGAAGGCCGGGCTCACCTACAAGAAGATCTCGGACGCGAGCTACGCCGACCAGTGGACGCAAGACTTCATGCAGATGGCCTGGACGGCGATGCCGGGCCCCGGCGGCGTGGTCCAGGGCATGAGCATCGCGAACCCTCGCCCGTGGGCGCAGCCGGGCAACGTGCTGCCGGTCAAGTGGCTCCTCAAGAACTACCTCGGGCCGAACCACGGCGTCTTCCAGATCTACGCGAAGGACAACAGCGGTTCGTCCTACGACTCGCACGGCAACCACGATCTCCTGCCACCCTACACGAACGGCGCGGACGCGTTCCCGCTCGGGCGCATCGTGCACGGGTCGGACATCCTGCCCGAGACGCACGCGTTCTACGAAGCGCAGACCGTTCAGGGCCCGCCCGTCACGCTCGACACGTCGTGGCTCTTCGTCGGGCACATCGACGAGTTCCTGAGCTACGTCCCGGCGAAGACGCCGCGAGGATGGAAGCTCTTCTACGCGTCGACGTCGCTCGCCAAGTCGATGCTCGAAAAGGCGCAGACCGACGGCTTCGGCTCCACGCTGCTCTTCCAAGGCAAGCAGCGCTACGACATGAACGGCGGCGTGAACCTCATCCCCGCGGAGATCACGATCGACGCCCTCTTGGCCGACACCGACGTGATGAAGTGGTCGCAGGAGTCGCAGGTCGACATCGACATGAACGTCGCGACGCTGAAATCGACGCTCGGCCTCGCCGACGACGAGATCATCGAGATCCCGACCCTCTTCGAGCAGGACTGCGACAGCGGGTTCTGCGGGAAGATCGCCTTCACGCCGGGTACGGTGAACGAGCTCGTCTTCGGCGACACGATCGTCATGCCGAAGCCGTTCGGCCCCCAGATCAACGGGGCCGACCTCTTCGAGAAGGACCTCCAAGATCGGCTCGGCACCGCGGTGAACGAGCTCGGATCGATGGGGACGGGCCTCTCGGTGAACTTCGCCGACGACTGGGACGAGTACCACATCCTCGCGGGCGAGGTTCACTGCGGCTCGAACCCCGAGGCAGGCGCGCCGTTCGACAAGACCAAGTGGTGGGAGACTGGCAAATGAACATCCGAACCTCGCTCCTCGTCTGCGCCGTCACGCTCTCGCTCGGGATCGCGACTTCGGCGCGCGCCGACGGCCTCGCGACGTCGCCCTCGGCCATGCCCGAAGAGGCCAGCGCGACGATCGTGAAGGAGATCGCGACCCTCAAGGCCGTCCACCCCGAGGCCTTCACGGCCGTGCGTGACGTGAAGGGCTATCACAAAGAGACGTACCAGAAGTTCCGCAACCCGCGGCCGCACGTCGCCGCCGAGCTCCGCGCGCTCGGGCCGAACGCGCTCTTGCCGATGCTCGACGAGCTCGTCTTCCACGCGCCCGCGCAGGGCGCGGACTCGAACGACGACATGGCGGCGCTGACCGTGGGGCTGGTCGAGGCGGTGGGATCGCTCCGCGACGCGCGCAGCGGGCCGGCGCTCAAGGCGATCTTCGAGTCGTCGAAGGGCCTGGTCGCCGTCTCGGGAGCGCGCGGGCTCGGCAAGCTCTGCGGCGACGCCGAGCTCGCCACGCTGCGAGGGCACCTCGACGGCGCCTCGCGCGGCGCGGCGATCCAGGGGCTCGGTGAGTGCATGCGCATCGAGGCAGCGAACGAGCTCGCGACCCAGCTCGCGTCGGCGAAGAGCGACGACGACGCCACCGCGATCGCGCGCGCGCTCGGCTCCATCGGGTCCAGCTGGGCGTGGGCCGCCCTCGGCGCGTCGCAGGAGAAGGCGGGCCTCGCGGTGCGCGAGGTGGCGGCACGCGCGCTCGTCCCCGCGTTCGTGGTCCGCTCCGGCGAGACGCGCGCGCGGATCGGCAAGTCGATCGCGATGCTCGACCACCCGGTCGTTCCGGAGCTCCTCGCGAAGGCACGCCAGGGCGCGGACGCAGAGACCCAGGCAGAGCTCGACGTGATCGCGACCGTGGTGCAGCACCACCTCGCGAAGCGCTGAGCGGGGGCACGACGCCGTCGTCGCTCGGCCTCACTTCGCGACGATCGGCAGCGACTCTTCGACCAGCGGGTGTCCCTCGTCGTCGGTGACGACGAGGGACAGCTTGCCAGGCTTGTCCTTTTTCAAGACTGTGTTGTAAACCCAAGTGCGATACGACCAGGACTCGGCGACGTCGAGATCCTTCACCGTGCGCGACTCGCCGTTCACCGCGAACTCGACGTGGACCTGCCGCGCCCTCCCGGTTCGATTGCGGAGCGTGAGGTAGGCGTAGACGCGCTCGCCCGGAGCGACGGAGCGCAGCTCGTCGACGGGCTCGCGCGCCTTCACGCCGCTCGTGAACCGGAACTTCAGCAGCTCGACCGGCCGCGTGGAGGTCTCCTCTTCGTAGTCGCTCGACCCCGCGGGCCCGGCGGCCGACGCGCCGGGCGCCGTCGATCCGACCGCGGGAGGTGCGCTGGACGCGCTCGATGCCGCGCGGCCGGCGTCGGGATCGCCGGCGCCGCGAGACCCGCAGCCGAGCGCGCCGCACGAGAGCGCGAGGACGCCCACCGACGCGACGATCACCTCAGCCGAACGAGCAGCGCGACCGCTCAAGTTCCTTCCTCGTCGAAGCGCGCGACGAACGCGCGATGGATGACGAGCTCGTCGGGCTCCTCGGCCGAGGCGCTCTCGAGCTCGCGTCGTCTGTAGCCCGACTCGAGCGAGAGGACCACGACCTCGCGCCCCTCGGCGCGGAAGCGCGCGCGCCACGATTTGTACGCGAGACGCGAGAGCCCGCCGGGCTCTCGTCGGATGCGGCGGTAGGCGTGCGGCTCGGGGCCGAGCGAGAGCACGTCTTGGATGGGGCGCTCGAGGTCGACGCCGTGCTCGGCGAGGAAGGCGAGCTGCTCGCGCGCTCGCCCCGACCAGCACACCTGGTAGCCGGGCTTCGGATCCTCGGCCGGCGCGTCGTCGACCGAGCTCGTCACGCCGTCTGCGTCCGACGCGAGCCAGCCCGACCGGGCGGTCGCGATCGCGTCGGCGTACGGGACGTACGGCTTGACGTCGAGGACCGGCGAGCCGTCGACGATGTCGAGGTCCGAGACGTGGAGCGTGAGGCCGTCGACCCGGTCGAGGCGCACCGCGCTGAGGCCGATCGGGTTCGGGCGATGCGGCGAGCGCGTCGCGAGCACGCCTCGCTTCGTACGGCTCCGCGGCGGCTGGACCTTCGGCCTCCAGCCCGTGTTCAAGTGGAACAGGAAGATCACCCAGACGTGGCTCCACTCCGCGAGATCGAGCACCGCGTCCTCGAGCCCCTTGCCGCGCGCGAGCTCGATGGTGCCTCGGACGCCGCGCGCCGCGGCGGGCTGACGCGGCGCCGCCATCTTCTCCGCGAACGGCGATCGCACGACGCCGATCGGCGCGAGCGAGACGAGCCCGAGCCCGAACGCGCCCGACACGGCCCCCTCCCCTCGCGGCGGATCGCTCTTCGACGTCACGATCGCTCGCGCCGCGCCTCAGGGCCCGTAGGCGAAGTAGGTCGCGCTGACGCGCCACTGCCCGCCGTCGAGCATCTTCGGGATCGCGAACTGGAACGAGTGCGCGCCGGGGGTCGCGGGGACGTCGTACGTGATGGGCGGCGTCTCGGTGCCGGGGCACCAATTGGCGCGCGGCGCCTTGACGCTCGATGGATCGCCGCACGGGTTCTCGAGGCAGTACGTGATCGGCTGACTGAAGCCACCGTACGTCGTGAGCGTGCAGTTCTTCACGCAGTCGGTGCGCCACGGCTGCGTGACGGCGACGACCTGGCCATCGACCGAGATGTCGTGATCGCGCTTGCAGAACTCCTCCGCCGGTCCGATGCAACCCGGCCCAGTGTTCGGGCCGCCGTGCCCCGTCACGCGGTAGTCCACGTGGCCGGAGACGACGCCTTCGGGCGCCTCGAACGGGAGCGGCCCGGGCCCCGCGGGCAGGGTGTCGGAGTCGTAGTAGAGCGGCACGACCGCGAGCACGTTGCGGGGCGGTGTGCCGGGCACCACGTCGATGTCCGCGGTCACGTTCCACCCGCCGTTCGAGCCGCTCACCTTTCCGGCGCCGTCGCTGTACGTCGGGATCGTGACCTCGAGCCGGTGCGGGCCGGGCAGGCCGTTCGCGACGTCGGTGATGTCCTCGTCGATGGCGAGCGGCCCGCCGAACGGGGTGATCGCGCGCACCAGCTCGACGCCCGTCGTGCCCGGCGCTGCGCCGGCCGGGTAGAGGGCCGTCTCGAAGTTGCGGTCGAACGCGTCGCAGTCGGCCGGCCAGCTCTGACCGCTCGGCGGCGGATCGGACTTCCAGTTGTCGAACGGATAGCAGGTCGAGCGGACGCTGACGTGCAGCGTGACCTTCTCGAAGGGACCGTTCGCGAAGTCGACGTCCGCGGTGACCTTCTGGAAATTCGGCTGTGACGAGTCGCTCGTGATGCGGGCATCGGCGAGCGCGTGGAGGGTGTACGGGGCGGCGGGAGGCGCGCCACCGGCGCCGCCGGTGCCCGAGCTCGTCGCGCTCGTCGCTCGCGCCGTCGTGCTCGCGCCGCTCGAGCACGCGGACGGCGCGGCCGTCCACGCGCCCATCGAGAGCACGAGCAGCGCGATCCTCGCGGTGCCGAGCGGCGTGCGATCGGTCGTGGGCGCCATCGAAGGTACCATCCTGGAGCAAGATTGCCGCTCGATCCAGCCCGAATCAGCCTACCTCTCCGACGTCCAACCAGGTGATAACCCTCCCTGAGCCCGCGCCATCATGTCCTTCGACCTCCGAAGCTCCGCCCTGCCGCTCGTCCTCTCGCTCCTCGTCGCGGGGTGCTCGAGCCTCTACTCCCGCGCGATCGATCGCGGAGACAAGCTCGCCTCGATGGGCAGGTGGGACGAAGCCGCGGCCCAGTACGACAAGGCCGTGCACCTCGAGCCCGACGAGGACGAGGCGCGCACGAAGCTCGCGGACGCGCGACGTCATCAGGCGAAGGACCGGGTCGCGCTCGGCCGGTCTCTGCTCGCTGAGGGTCGCCCGCGCGAGGCGCTGAAGCCGCTCGCCGAGGCGGTGCGGCTCGACACGCTGAGCCAAGAGGCGCGCGCCGCCTTCGCGAGCGCCCACGCCGCCGCGATCGCCGAAGCGAAGAAGGAGCTCGACGCGGGCAACACGCGGCAAGCGCTGAAGGAGGCGCGGGAGATCCTGGCGATCCTGCCCGCCGACACGGAGGCGCTCGAGCTCGAAGGGGTGGCGCGCACGCGCATCGCGGACGAGGCGACCGCGAAGGGCAGAGCGTTCGAGGCGGAGGGCAAGCTCGCGGCGGCGCTCGTCGAGTACGGCGAGGCGCTCGTCCAGCGGCCCGATCACGCCGTCGCCGGCGCGAGGTTCTCCGAGGTGAGAGCGACGATGCGCGCGCAGGTCACCTACCACGTCGTCCTCGGCACCTTCGACGGCGATCCGAAGGCGGACGATCTCGGTGGGAACGTCGGCGCCGCCGATCTCGCGCGCGGCATCGACGCGAAGTACCTCATCCGCGTCGGGTCGACGCCGCCGGCCGCCGAGGGCTTCACGCTGAGCGGCATGCGCCTCGGCGGCGCGTTCCACGACTATGCCTTCACGAAGCAGCGATCGCAGACGAGCCGCACGTGCGACTACGTGTGCGGCACCGACCTCGTCGCGAACCCCGAATACGCGATCGCGTCGGCGGACCTCTCGGCGCGCGACCTCGACGCAGCCAACGCCGCAGCCGCGGAGACCGCCGCCGCAGCGCGCGTGCCCGCGCTCGATCACGCGCTCGGGGCGGCGAGGAGGAACACGGCGCAGGAGCGACGCGAGGTCGACGCGGCGCGCGCGGCGCTCGCCCAGTGCGAGGCGGCGTCGAAGAACCCGGCCGCGGAGTGCGCTTCGCTGCGCGCGGTGCGCGATCAGGCGCAGGGCGAGGTCGATCGCGCCGCGGCCGACGAGAACCGCGCGCAAGCCGAGCTCTCCGCGGCCCAAGCCGACGAAGCGAACGCGGAGAGCCGAAGGTTCGCCGCCGCGAGCGCTTTGGCGGCCGCGCGCGCCCGGTTCGAGTCGACGCCGGCGCAGATCTCGGTCGATCGGCACTGCGACTACCGTTACAACGTCGATGTCTATACGGAGCAGAGCAACGTCGACCTGACGCTCAAGGGCGAGGCGCTCTACGAGGCGAAGCCCACGCTGAACGAGTCCGTCACGGGTCGCTTCTCCGCCGTCGACGAGACGTTCCCTCCGGAGCACGGTCGCTGCGGCATCCTCGAGGGCGGCGATCCGCTCGACATCCCCGCCGAGAGCGTGGCGCGGCGAAAGGCGCTCGACTCCGCCGTCTCGCTCGCCGAGGGCCGCATCATCGCGGCGTTCGAGCGCTTTCGCGGCGATTTCCTCTCGCGCGCCCGCACCGCCGAAGCGGACAAGCGCGCCGACGAGGCCATCGACGGATACGTTCGCTACCTCCTCACCGCGACGAGCGCCTCCGACGACGCGACGCGCGCGACCGCGTCGCTCTCCGGGCTGCTCTCGGTCACACCCGAGGGCGTCGCGAAGGCGACGGGCCCTTGAGCCTCGCGGTTGCCACGCCCGAGCCGGCGAGGTAGCAAAACCGCGTGAGGGCCTATCTCGACCTGCTCCGCCGCATCCTCGACGAAGGCGCTCTCCGCGAAGACCGCACGGGGACGGGGACGCTCGCCGTCTTCGGCCACCAGATGCGCTTCGACCTGCGCCGCGGCTTTCCCCTCCTCACGACGAAGAAGCTCCACGTCGCGTCGATCGTCCACGAGCTGCTCTGGTTCTTGAGCGGGAGCACGCACGTGCGACCGCTGCAGGACGCGGGCGTCCGCATCTGGAACGAGTGGGCGACCGCCGAGCAGACGGCGCGCTTCGGCCGCGAGGCGGGCGACCTCGGCCCCGTCTACGGTCACCAGTGGCGCAACTTCGGCGCGACGCGACGGCCCGACGGCACCTACGCGGACGACGGCGTCGATCAGATCGCCGAGCTCGTGCGCGGCCTGCGCGAGAACCCCTCCAGCCGCCGCCACATCGTCACGGGGTGGAACCCGAAGGAGGCGAACGAGGTGGCGCTCCCGCCGTGCCACACGCTCTTCCAGCTCTACGTAGAGAACGGCGAGCTCTCCTGTCAGCTCTACCAGCGCAGCGGCGACGTCTTCCTCGGCGTGCCGTTCAACATCGCGAGCTACGCGCTCCTCACCCTCATGCTCGCGCAGGTGAGCGGCCTGCGCCCCGGCGACTTCGTCCACACGCTGGGCGACGCGCACCTCTATCGAAACCACCTCGAGCAGGCGCGATTGCAGCTCGAGCGCGAGCCGCGGCCGCTCCCGACGATGACGCTCGATCCCACGGTGACCGATCTCTTCGCGTTCCGCTTCGAGCACTTCACGCTCTCGGGCTACGACCCCCACCCGCACATCAAGGCCGAGGTGAGCGTGTGACGGCGCTCGCGCCGCTCGTCGTCGTGGTCGCGATCGGACCGGGCCGCGAGATCGGCAGAGCGGGCGCGCTGCCGTGGCGCCTCCCCGAGGACCTCAAGCACTTCAAGGCGCACACCACCGGTCACGCCATCGTGATGGGCCGCAAGACGTTCGAGTCGATCGGGCGGCCCCTCCCACACCGTCGGAACATCGTCGTCAGCCGCACCGCGGCGAAGGGCGTGCGCCCCGACGGCGTCGAGATCTACGGGTCCTTCGAGGAGGCGATCGAGAGGGCGCGCGAGACCGACGAGGCGCCGCGCGTCATCGGCGGCAGCGCGATCTACGCGGAGGCGCTGCCCCTCGCCACCGATCTCCTCGTGACCGAGGTCTCACGCGAAGCGGCCGGCGATCTCGCGGGGTGCGACGCGTTCTTCCCCCCCATCGACGAGCGCGCGTTCGACCTCGTCGAGGAGCGCCCGTTCGAGACGCCGGGGGTCCGGTTCCGGCACTACCGACGCCGCGGCTGAGCCTCCGACGGCCGACGACGCCGACCCGACGAACCGCCTCGCGGGACCTCCCGGAGCGGAAGGGATCTCTGATAGGCTCCGCTGCATGACGATCTCCGCATCACGCTTCCTCTTCTCCCTCGGTCTCGGCGGCTTGCTCGCGGTCGGCTCCCTCGCGACCACCGCCTGCGGCGACAGCGCAAGCAACACCGGTGGCAGCGGCGGCGCCGCGACGACCGCGACGACGTCGAGCGGCTCGACCTCCTCGTCCTCCTCCACGTCGACCGGCATGGGCGGCGGCGCGCCCGCTCCGCTCGACGCGCCCGACATGACCTGGACGTTCATCCCCGTCGCCGGCTCGGTCTGCATGGACGGCTCGGCGACCGGCATCGGCGTGAACAAGAACAGCGCGTCGAAGGACGTCGTCATCTACATGCAGGGCGGCAACGCCTGCTTCAACACGGGCAGCTGCGCCGTCACGGCGCACAAGCACGGCTTCGTCCAGGCGGACTTCGACGCCGAGAAGACGAGCGCCATCGACCCGTCGCCGTTCTTCCAGCGGTCCGCGACGAACCCGCTCAAGGACTACAACTTCGTCTACATCCCGTATTGCACGGGCGACCTCCACTTCGGCGACAACGACACGATGGTGGGCGGCCAGATGCGGACGTTCCACGGCTACAACAACGTCGAGATCTACCTCCAGCGCATCCTCGCGACCTGGCCGAACGCGGAGCACGTCGTGCTCGCGGGCGAGAGCGCGGGCGGGTTCGGCGCGGCGCTCAACTACGCGCACGTGTCGGAGAAGTTCCCGAACCTCAAGGTCACGCTCATCGACGACTCGGGTCCGCCCTTCGAGGCGCCCGCGGCGCCGGCGTGCCTGCAGAAGCGCTTCTACGACACGTGGGGCTACGCGAAGACCCTGCCGAAGACGTGCAGCGGCTGCAACCCGGCCGACGGCGCGTTCCTGCGCCCCTACGCGGACTACATCACGTCGACCTACACGAGCTCGCGCCTCGGCCTCATCTCGAGCACCGAGGACAAGACCATCAGCCAGTTCCTCGGCTACGGCGACAACGACTGCTCGGGCATCGACGACGTGCTCCCCGGCCCGTTCACCGGCGCACAGTACACCGCGGGCCTCGACGACATCCGCGACGTCGTCCTCGCGGGCAAGTCGAACTTCCACGTCTTCTACATCGACGGCGTGAACAACATCGACGCGACGGTCATCGACAAGACGCAGCACGTCTGGTTGAACGACGATCCGACGAAGGTCATCTCGCACGACACGCGGCTCAGCGACTGGCTCGGCCAGCTCCTGAGCGGCGACGCGGCCTGGGCGAACGTGCCCTGACCGAGCGCGCCTCCGGGGCGCCGCACCGAAGCCCCTCCCTCGCTCCGCGCGGGGCGAGGGGCTTCTCCACGCCTACGCCATCCATCCTCGACCCCACGCCCATGACGCTGCGCCGCGATGACTTCGTCGCTTGCCGTGATCGCCTCTGGTCCGGCTCGAAGAGCCTCTTCGCGGCGAGCCTCGCCCTGCCGACGCGCGTACGCGTCCCGGCGACGGTGCTCTACGCGTTTCGGCGCGAGGCCGAAGACGCGGTCCATCGCGAGGGCGCAGGTCCGCCGGTGATCTCCGATTTGCGCGACCGGCTCCTCGCCGCCTACGCGGGGCAGGCGCGGGGCACGCCGATCGATCGCGCCTTCGCCGAGGTGGTGCGCGAGGCGAGCGTGCCCAGGGCGGTGTTCGACGCGCACCTCGAAGGCCTCGCGTGGGATCTCGAAGGCCGGCGCTACGGCACGTTCGACGCGCTCTTGGACTACGTCGTCCGCGTGGGGGGGACCGCCGGCATCTCGATGGCGATCTTGATGGATCGCCGCGAGCGCGAGGTCCTCGCGCGTGCGTGCGACCTCGGCATCGCGATCGGGCTCACGAACGTCGCGCGCGACGTCGGAGAGGACGCGCGCCGCGGGCGGGTCTACCTGCCGCTCGAGTGGCTCGAAGAGGCGCGGGTCGACGTCGACGCGTGGGCCCTTCACCCCGTCGCTTCGCCCGGGCTCCGCGCCGCGACGGAGCGACTCCTCCAGGCAGCGGAGACGTACTACCGGCGCGCCGACCCCGGGATCCTCGCGCTGCCGTTCGACTGTCGGCCGACCGTCCGCGCGGCGCGCTACGGGCACGCGGCCATCGGCGACGAGATCGAGCGGAGCGGCTTCGACTCGGTCACGCGGCGCGCGGAGGTCCCGGCGTCGACGAAAGGACGCCTCCTCTGGCGCGCGATGCGGCGTTCGCGCTCGGAGGAGCGTCCGCTGCAGCAGACGCCGACGCGGAGCGCCGACGTCCTCCTCGACGCGATCGCGAGCCGGTGACGCGCCCGGCGCCACACCGGAGGCATCGTCCGCTATATTGGAATTTCGACTTGAGGATGTCCGCGATTGCTGCCAGAGTGTCCACTATAACGTCTGGACCGGCGGAGGACGCATGCGCATCGCGTGGGTTGGCGGAGTCGAAAGCAACGAGAAGCAGCTCGAGCAGATCGCCGCGAAGGCCGGACACCAGGTCGAATTCCACGGCGGCCACATGGGCGGCCGCGCCGAGGATCGCCTGAAGAGCTCGCTCGCGCGGGCCGACGTCGTCCTCATCGTCACCGACGTGAACAGCCACGGCGCGGTGCTCTTGGCGAAGAAGACGGCGAAGCACCTCGCGCGGCCCTACGTCGTGACGAAGCGCTGCGGGCCGGCTCGGTTCGCGAAGCTCCTCGGCGAAGCGCCGTTCCTCGACCGCTTCCCGTTGGCGAGCTGAGCCGAGGGTCCGCGGGGATGCGACATCGAGAGCGCCTCGGCGCCCGCGGCGCGCTCACCTCGAGGCGCGACGTCCTCCGGTGGGCGCCCGCTGCGCTCGCCGGTGCGTCGCTGGGGTGCCGCGGCCGCGCCCGCGACGAGCTCTTGCACGTGTCCTTCGACGCGACGCGCGAGCTCTTCGAGGCGATCGACGCCGAGGCGCGCCCGCGCGTCCCCGAGCTCTCCGGCGTGCGCGTTCGCCCGTCGCACGGCGGCTCCGCCAAGCAGGCGCGGAGCGTCATCGAAGGGCTCGACGCGGACGTCGTGAGCCTCGCGCTCGCCTACGACGTGGACGCGCTCGCCGACGCCGGGCTCGTCGATCGCGCGTGGAGTCGCCGCCTGCCGTTCGACGCGGCGCCGTTCACCTCGACGATCGTCTTCTGCGTCCGCGCGGGCAACCCGAAGGGCATCACGGGCTTCGACGACCTCGCGCGCCCGGACGTTTCGGTCGTGACCCCGAACCCCAAGACGTCGGGCGCGGCGCGGATGAACCACCTCGCGGCGTGGGGGCACGCGATCCGCACTCGCAACACCGATGCATCTGCGATCGCGTACATGAAGGCGCTCTACGCGAACGTCCCGGTCATGGATTCGGGCGCGCGCGGCGCGCTCACGACCTTCGCCGAGCGCGGCATCGGCGACGTGCTGCTCACGTGGGAGAGCGACGCGCTCCTCGCCGCCGAGAAGGGCGGAGTCGAGGTGGTGCATCCGGCGCGCAGCATCCTCACCGAGCCCTCCGTCGCCGTCGTCGACGCGGTCGTGGACGGTCGCGGCTCACGCGCGTCGGCGACGCGCTACCTCGAGATGCTCTACGAGGAGACGGCGCAGCGCATCGTCGCGAAGGCGCGGTTCCGCCCGCGCATCGCGTCGCTCGCCGCGTCGTTCCACCCGATCGAGCTCTTCGACGTGGCGAGCCTCGGCGGGTTTCGGGCCGTCCACGCAGCGCACTTCGCCGAGGACGCGTTGTTCGATCGGCTGGTCGAGGACGCGCTCGAGAGGAGGTCGCCGTGAGGACGTCGACGAAGAGGCGCGCGCGCCCCGTCCTGCCCGGCTTCGGGCTCTCGCTGGGGATCACGCTCGCCTACCTCGCGCTGTTCGTGCTCGTGCCGATCGCCGCGCTCGTCGCGAAGGCGAGCTCGATCTCGCCGTCGACCTTCGTCCACACCGTCACCTCGCCGCGCGCCCTCGCCTCCTATCGCGTCAGCGTCGGCGCGGCCGCGACCGCCGCGGCGGTCAACACCGTCTTCGGCTTCGTCGTCGCGTGGGTCCTCGTCCGCTACGAGTTCCGCGGCAAGCGCCTGGTCGACGCGCTCGTCGATCTCCCCTTCGCCCTGCCGACGGCGGTCGGGGGCATCGCGCTCACCGCGCTCTACTCGAGCCACGGCGTCCTCGGACGCCTGCTCTCGCGCGTCGGCGTCCAGGCGGCCTACAGCTTCCTCGGGATCGTGATCGCGCTCACGTTCGTCACCCTGCCCTTCGTCGTGCGGACCGTCGAGCCCGTGCTCGCCGATCTGGACGCGGAGCAGGAGGAGGCGGCCGCTTCGCTCGGCGCGTCGCGGCTCACCACGTTCCGGCGCGTGATCTTCCCGTCCCTCGTGCCGAGCTTGTGCACGGGCTACGCGCTGAGCTTCGCGCGCGCCCTCGGCGAGTACGGGTCCGTCGTCTTCATCTCGGGGAACATGCCGAAGAGGACCGAGATCGCGCCGCTGCTCATCATGACGCGCCTCGAGCAGTTCGACGTCGGCGGCGCAGCGTCGCTCGCGCTCGTCCTGCTCGCGGCGTCGCTCGTCCTGCTCGCCTCGATCAACGGGCTCGAGCGCTGGGCCGCGGCCCGGGGCAAGGCGCGACCATGAGCCGCCCCGCGGCCCCGAGGCGGAGCGCGGAGGACCCGCCGGCGGTGCGAATCGCGCTCGTCGCGATCGCGATCACGTTCGTCTTCGTCTTCGTGGTGCTCCCCGTCGGGGTCGTCCTCGGCGAGGCGTTCTCGGCGGGCGTCGGGGCGTACGTCGCCGCCATCTCGACGCCCTCGACGCTCTCCTCGATCCGGCTGACCCTCACGACGGCGCTCGTCGCGGTCCCGCTGAACGTCGTCTTCGGGCTCGCGGCGTCGTGGGCGATCGCGCGGTTCGAGTTCCGGGGCAAGGCGCTCTTGATGGCGCTCATCGACGTCCCGTTCGCGGTGTCGCCCGTGGTCGCCGGCATGCTGCTCCTCTTGCTCTTCGGCGGGCACGGCCTGCTCGGCCCGTTCCTTCGAGCGCACGGCGTGCGCGTGCTGTTCGCGGAGCCCGGCATCATCCTCGCGACGACGTTCGTGACGCTGCCGTTCGTCGCCCGCGAGCTCGTCCCGCTCCTCGGCGCGCAAGGAACCGAGGAGGAGCAGGCCGCCCTGGTGCTCGGCGCGAGCGGAGCGCGGACCTTCCTCCGCATCACATTGCCGAAGGCGAAGTGGGGCCTGCTCTACGGCGTCGTCCTGTCGACCGCGCGCGCCATCGGCGAGTTCGGCGCCGTCTCCGTCGTGAGCGGGCACATCCGCGGCGAGACGAACACCATCCCGCTCACCGTCGAGGCGCTCTACGGCGAGTACCAGTCGGCGCAAGCGTTCGCGGTCGCGAGCCTCCTGCTCCTGCTCGCCCTCGTGGCGCTCGGCGCGAAGCGCCTCATCGCCGCGCGGGCCCACGCCGACGGCCCCGCCGCGCGCGCGCCGAGGAGCGAGGCCTCGTGACGATCGAGGTCCAAAGGCTCGAGAAGTCCTTCGGTGCGCAGAAGGTCGTCGACGACGTGTCCTTCGACGTCGCCGACGGCGAGTTCGTCGCGCTCCTCGGGCCGAGCGGCGGCGGCAAGAGCACGGTCCTGCGCATGATCGCCGGGCTCGAGACGCCCGACCGAGGCCACGTGCTCATCGCCGATCGCGACGCGACGGACGACCCGGTGCAAGCGCGCGCGGTCGGCTTCGTCTTCCAGCACTACGCGCTCTTCAAGCACATGACGGTGCGAGGCAACATCGCCTTCGGCCTCGAGGTGCGCGGCGCGAAGAAGGCCGCGATCGCCGCGGCGGTCGACGAGCTGCTCGCGCTCGTGCAGCTCGAAGGGCTCGGCGATCGCTACCCGAACGAGCTCTCGGGCGGCCAGCGGCAGCGGGTGGCCCTCGCGCGCGCGCTCGCCCCGCGCCCGTCGATCCTGCTGCTCGACGAGCCCTTCGGCGCCCTCGACTCGAAGGTGAGGATCGAGCTCCGGAGCTGGCTGCGCCGGCTGCAGCGCGAGCGCGCGATCACGAGCCTCTTCGTGACCCACGACCAGGACGAGGCGATGGAGCTCGCCGACCGGGTGGTGATCCTGGCGGGAGGTCGCGTCGAGCAGATCGGCACGCCCGAGGACGTCTACGATCGTCCGGCGACGCCTTTCGTCGCGAGCTTCGTGGGGACGAGCAACGTGCTGTCGGGCGTCGTCAGCGCGGGCAAGGCGGCCGCGGGTCCGTTTCGAATGGCCGCGCCGCGCGAGGCGCCCGACGGCCGCGACGTGCGCGCCTACGTGCGCCACCATCACATCGAGATCGTGCCGAAGGGCAGCGAGCTGCCGCCCGACACCTCGTTCGCGAGGGCGCGCGTCGAGCGGATCTCGCGCGTCGGCTGGGTCGCGAAGGTCGAGCTCGCCATCGCGAGCGGCGAGCGCGTCATCGCCGAGCTGCCGAAGCAGCAGCTCGCGGGCATCGGCATCGTCGAAGGAGACGACGTCCGCGTGCTCTTCCGAGACGCGGCCGTCTTCGTCGACGACGCCGGGACGGGCGACTACGAGATCTGATCGACGCCGAAGCGCTCAGCGCTTGGCGGGTCCCTTCTTGCGGGGCGCGGCTCTCCGCTCTTCGCCGCTCGGAGCGCGCTCGGCGGACCGATCTCCGCTCGGCTTCGCGCCTTCGCCCGCCGCCTTCATCACCGCGACGTCGTCCGCGGGCAGCGGCTTCTTGGCGACGAACTTCTCCATCAGCGCCATGAGACGCTCGGACCCATCCTGGCCGCGGTCGCACACGCCGGACGCGTACGCGTCGAGGCGGTGGCTCGCCGGGAGATTGCGGCACTCCGAGAAGCTCCGCCTCAAGAGGCCGAGCCCGGCGCGGAAGCACTTCTTCCGATCGGCGAAGAGCTCCTCTTGCGTGTAGCCCTGGAGCGTCGTGCCGTTTCCAACATGCAACTGCATGACACATGCACTTCGACCGTGATCGCAGCGCGCCCCCGCGCCGTCCTTGCCGCGGTAGCAAGGTCCGACGTCGACGTCGTGGGCGAAGCCGCTCTCGTGGTACGCGACGGCGAGCACCAACGCCGCCGTGCGCGCGCGGCCCTTCGGCCCCTTGAACAATGGGGTCTCGTTCGGATCGTAGACGACGGCGAAGAGGTCGTCGGCGATGGACTCGTACCGCGCCGTCTTCTCGGCGACGGTCTCCTCGTGGCCGGGGAGCTGGCTCGCTCGTGCCTTCTGCTCGGGCGGCGCGAACGCGACCATGAGCGACAGCAGCCAGGAAGTCACAGGGTTCATGGGTCCTCCTCCGTCGGACCGATCGCTCGGTCCGCGCTTCGTGCGCGCCGCGAGGCGCGCCTTAGGGTTTCGTGGAGCGGCTCATGCTTCAGCCTGGTCTCGTGGAGACCTTCCCGTTCGGGACGAGCGGTCATGCCGGAGGCAGCGCGGGCTGGCAAGCGCGCAATCGTGATCAGGTGCGTTCGAGTCGCACCTCGCGCACGCGATGAGACGAGCGTGATCCACAGTCGATCCGCACCCCATCGCCGCGAAATCGCAGGCCCGTGCGAGAGGCGGCGCGAGCGCGGCGCGCTCGGGTGATAAGCTCGAAGGCACGCTCCATGGCCGATCCTCCGCAATCGTTCGAGCGCCGCTCCGCCGCACCTCGCGGCGCTCGGTCTTCGCGACGGCGAGGGTCGAGCGAGCGCGGCACGCGTGACGACATCGGGTGGGTCGGCCGCGATCGGAGGAGCGCTTGAGGGTCGTCAAACCCCTCCGCGCGACGTTCGTCCATCGGGTGTTCTCGCACCGGAAGAAGCACTTCTTCGCCGCGACGGTCGGCTACTGCATCTCGTTCGACGACCCGCGGCGTCCGGTGACCGAGGTCGAGATGTGGAAGATGGCCTCGTCCGACCTCGGCCGCTTCGGCGTCCTCGATCATTGGATGTGGAAGCCTCAAGCCGAGATCCTCGTCACGGGCGCCTGCTACACGGGGGACGAGCCGAAGACGAGCGACTCGGTTCGACTGGTCGTCGGCGCCGACGGTCGACGCCTGGTCGACAAGACGCTCTCCGTCTTCGGGGACCGACACTGGACGCTCATCGGTGCGTCCGAGCCTGCGCCTTTCACGCGGATGCCGATCGACTACGGGCACACGTTCGGCGGCGCGGCCTACGCGCCGAACCCGCTCGGCAAGGGCCACGCGCCCGTGGTCGACGAAGCGTCGGGCCTCGAAGAGCACGCGCTGCCGAACGTGGAGGAGCCGCGACATCTCCTCACGTCGAGGGCGGAGCGGGGTAGCCCAGCGAGCTTCGCGCCGCGCGACCCGTCGTGGCCGCACGGTCTCGAGAGGAGGTCGGCAAGCCACGACCCAGCGCTGGCGCAGCTGCGGGGATCGCGGCTCGCCGACGAGGTCGACCTGTCGGTCTTCAACGTGGCGAGCGCCGACCAGCGGGTGAAGGGCTATTTCGAGGGCACGGAGTCGCTCCGGGTCGAGCACATGCACCCCGACAGACGCGTCCTCGAGACCACGCTGCCAGGCTTTCGCGGGCGCTGCCTCGTGCGGTTCGCCGAGAGCGATCGGGTCCTCGACGTCCCGCTCTCACTCGACACGCTGCACGTCTTCCCGCACCGAGAGCGCGTGATCGTCTTCTTCCGAGGGCTCGTCGAGGTGCACGCGCCCGACGCGAGCGACGTCGCGCTCTGCGTGGTGGGGCTCGAGGACGCCGAGGCCGAGCGGCGCTCCGTCGACGCGTACCTTCGCGTCGCCGCCGCCCGTCTCGAGCCGGAGCGCGGCGCGCTCGCCGCCCTCTGCGATCGCGATCTCCTGCCGACCTCCGCGATCCTCCCCGATCTGGGCTTCGTCGACGTCGGTGCCCCCCCCGACGACGAGCCGCTCGCCGACGAGCGAGGACGCGACGGCCTCCGACGGGCCGAGCGCGAGTATGCGACCGCTCGCGCCGGCCTCATCGCGCGAGGCGTGGAGCCGGAGCTCCTCCCTCCGCCGCCCGCCGCTCCGCCGTCTCCGCCGAAGAACGTCGACGAGGTCGCGTGGCGCGCGGTGGGTCTCGCGGACGACGAGGCGACGATCACCGCCCGGCGTTCCGCGGTCGAGCGCGACGTCCGACGCGAGATGGGCGCGCTCTTCGCGGAGCACGGCGTGCACCCTTCGACCCTCGGAGCGCACGGCGACGGCGGCGGTCCGCCGACCTTCTCCGCCGACGGCGAGATCACGAAGCTCGAAGAGACGCTGGCCGCGAGCCGCCGCTCGGGGCTCGAGATCCCCGGGCTCGCCTCGCGTCTCGCCGACCCGACCCTCCGCGCCTCGCTCCTCGAGATCGAGAAGGAGCTCCACGTCGCCTACCGACTCGGCGCCCACGCGCAGGCGAAAGCCGCGCCGATGAGCGACGAAGCGTCGCGCGGCGCTCGCGCCGAGCTCGCGGCGATCGTGGTCGGCGCCGCGCGCGAGAGGCGCGACTTCACCGGCGCGCACCTCGCGGGGCTCGACCTGCGCGGGATCGATCTCGAGGGTGTCTTCCTCGAGGGCGCCGATCTCTCGGGCGCGGATCTCCGCGGCGCGAACCTGAGGGACGCCGTGCTGGCGCGCGCGAACCTCGCTGGCGCTCGCCTCGACGGCGCCGATCTCGAGCGGGCGAACCTCGGACGCGCTCGGGCGGTGGGCGCGCGCCTCGACGGCGCGAACCTCACGAGGGCCATCCTCTACGAGGCCGACCTCTCGAGCGCGTCGCTCGCGAGGGCGCGCCTCGCGCACGCCAACACGCTCGACATGCGATGTCGTGGCACCGACTTCACGGAGGTGGATGCGGAGGGCCTCGTCTTCTTCCGCGCAGAGCTCTCGGGCGCGCGCTTTCGAGGCGCGCGGGTCGTGCGATCGGTCTTCGTCGAATGCGACGCGACCGGCATCGACTGCGCGCACGCCGAGCTCTCCGGCTCGGCCTTCGTCGCGTCGAAGGCCGACGGCGCCGATCTCTCGGACGCCGTCGCCGACAGCTTCCGCGTCGTCGCCTCCACCTTCGAGCGCGCGAGCTTCCGCGGCGCGCGCATGCCCGGTTCGAACCTGCGCGAGGCGAGGCTCCGCGGAGCGTCGTTCGCGGGCGCGAACCTGCGCCGCAGCCTCCTGAGCGGCGCCGATCTGCGCGAGATCGACGCGTCACGCGCCATCCTGGTCGAGTGCCTCCTCATCGACGCGGATCTCACGCGCGCGTCGCTCGTCGGCGCGAACCTGATGCTCGCGATCCTCCATCGCGCCGACCTGCGCGGCGTCGACGCCTCCGGATCGAGCCTCTACTGCGCCGATCTGACGGGCGCGGTCGGCGACGCGGAGACGAACCTCTCGGGCTCGAACGTGAGGCGCGCGCTCGTCGCGGGGGTGGTGCATGGCTAGCCCCTCGCGCGCGAGCGAAAGGCTCCGAGACGCGGAGCGCCGAGCGACGACGCCCGACGTCCGCGGCGTGCGGCGCCCGCGCGCGCGCCTCGACCTCGTCGGACGAGATTTCGCCCGGATCGGGCCTCAGAAGCAGCTCACGTTCGGGATCCGCCCCGACACTCCGAAAGTCGATTACGGGAGAGCATCATGAACAACCTCGCAGAGAAGCTCCTCGAGGACGAGGTCGCGCAGCTCGTGGGCACGGTCCTCCGCGTGGAGGGTCGCATCTTCGTCGTCGGCACCGAGCGGGGCGAGGTCCGATCCCAGCGCGCGGTGAGCTGCCTCGTCGAGCCGCTCGTCCACGACTTCGTGCTCGTCGCCGCGTTCCCGCCCGCGAAGGGGCAGCTCGGCCGTGACGCGCACGGCTACGTGCTCGCCGTGCTCGAGCGAGAGAGCAAGGACGTGTCGCTCGGCTGCGACGGGAACATGGACGTCACCCTCCGCGAGGGCCGGTTCCGGGTCGTGTCGAAGGAGGGCGTGGCCCTCGTCTCGCCGAAGGAGGTGCAGGTCGTCTCGGAGAGCGTCTCGATCCACGCCTCGATGGCGAAGCTCGTGGCGCGCGAGATCGTGGCCGTCGGCGCCTCGGTCCTCGGCGAGCTGGTCGACGTCAAGCTGCGCGGCACGATCCTCGACAAGGTGTTCGACCGCGTGAGCGAGCGCGTCCAACGGAGCTTCCGCCGTGTGGAGGAGCTCGACCAGCTGAGGGCGAAGCAGATCGATCACCTGGCCGACGAGACGCTGAGCCTCCGCAGCGCCAGCGCCGTCGTCACCGCAGAGGATCTCGTCAAGATCGACGGCGAGCAGATCCATTTCGGCTGAGCGGGGACTCGCAAGGTCTTGGTCGTCGCGTCTCGCCGCCGTCGTCGGCTCACGCGCCGCCGCGGACCTTGCCTTCACGCGCGCGCCGCCGCTTGCCTCGCCGGAGCGCGGGCGGCGCGCCGATCCAGCCCTTGTGTCGGTAATAGAGGAGGAGCGAGCCCGCGCTCGCGACCATGAGCACGAGCGCGAACGGGTATCCGAAGGCCCATTTGAGCTCGGGCATGTTGAGCGGAGACGCGGTGTCGAAATTCATCCCGTAGACGCCCGCCACGAACGTCATCGGGAGGAACACCGTCGACAGGATGGTCAGCACCTTCATGACCTCGTTCAACCGGTTCGACACGCCGTTCATGAGGAGATCCATCAAGCTCGACGCGATCTCGCGGAAGGTCTCGACCATGTCCATCACCTGGATGGCGTGGTCGTACGTGTCGCGGAAGTAGGGTCGCGTCTCCGGCTTGATGTGGGGTGATTCGTCGCGGAGCAGCTGCGCGAGCAGGTCGCGCTGCGGCCATATCGCGCGGCGCAGCTCGAGCAGCTCGCGCTTCATCGCGAAGATCTCCTGGCTGCTCGTCCGAGAGGGCTCGACCACGCGCGCCTCGAGCGCGTCGAGCTCCTCCCCATAGTGTTCGAGCACGGGATAGAAGCCGTCCACGACGGCGTCGAAGAGCGAATAGGCGAGGTAGTCCGCGCCGCACTTCCGGAGGATCCCGCGGTTCTCACGGATGCGGCGTCGCAGCGGCTCGAGGCAATCGACGTCGGGCTCCTCTTGCACCGTGACGACCCATTTCTCGCCGAACACGATGGAGTGTTGCTCGCTGACGAGGCGGTCTGCCTCGAGGCTGACCATGCGGGTGATGAAGATCTGATGATCGGGATAGATGTCGGTCTTCGGGCGCTGCGGGACGTTGACGCAGTCCTCCAGCGCGAGCGGGTGCAGGTGGAAGATCTCCCCGAGGCGTTGAAACAAGGTCGAATCGCCGAGCCCACGGACGTCGAGCCACGTGATCCCCGGCCGAGCCAAGAATGGAACGCATTCGTCGACGGACTCGAGCTCCCGCTCGACGAGCTCGTCCTCGTGGAAGTGCACCAAGAAGACCCGGGAGCGTCCGTGCTCCTGGGTGCGGAGCGTTCCTGGGGACGCGTCGGGGCGCTCGTCGGGCAGCGCGCGATACGAGGCAGGGCCTCGGAGAGACTCGGGGGCGTCGTCGTGCACGGCGTATCCTCGCTAGCGGGGGGGATCGCAATGGACCGGCCGCGGGCCGGGGAAGACGAGCCGAGGCCTCTTCGCGTCGATCGCGTCGCTCTCTCTCAGCTCCTTGCGCTTTCGGAGCTCCTTCTCGAGCGTGTCGCGCATGAGCTCGTCCGCGACCGTGATGGGCGGCGGCGTGACGGAGCCCCAGAACCCGTCACCGCCGGTCAGCATGAAATCGCTCGCGAGCACCGTGATGGTGTCCTTCGGCGCGAGCCGCCGCTTGCCCTCGCCGCGGAGCTCCACCGACGGCCGTCCGTTCTTGCACGTCACCGTCACGCGCGCGCCCGAGAGGCTGAGGATCCCTCCCGTGCGCGCGAAGTGGCCCTCGAGGATGCGCACGAGATCCGCGACCGTGAGCTTCACGGTCGCGACCTTGTTGTCGAACGGAAACGCCTCGAACAGGCTGCCGTACGTGAGCGGTCCCGCCGGCAGATCCGCGCGGAGCCCGCCGCCGTTGACGAGCGTGACGGTCGCCTCGGGGTGCGCCTCACGGAGCAAGTCGGTGAAGAGATTCCCCTCCGCGGACTCGTTGTCGTAGTCGCGGTGGATGGTCTCGAGGAGACGCACGCCGAGCGGCTCGGCGCGCTTCGACTTGGCCTTGTCGACGTCCGGCGCGATGGCCTCGGCGACGCGCGCGTCCGCCACGATCGGCGCGCCCTCGTAGCGGGTCGCCTCGCAGCTCCTGCCGCCCGCGCCGGCAGGCGTCGTGGTGCACAGCTCCTCCGGCGGGAAGACGCGCGCGGCGGCCACGACGACGGGCCCTCGCCCGGTGCGCTCGAGGGTGAAGTCGATGCGCCCGAACGCGCGGCCGTAGGAGTACGACTCGATGATCGGGATGCCCGCGACGGTGTGCGCGAGCCCCTGGTGCGTGTGGCCGGCGACGATGGCGTCCACGCTCTTCGGCGGCAGCCTCCGAGCGACCTCGAAGATCTCGCTGTTCATCTCGCAGCCGTCGGCGGCGACGTCGCCGGTGAACGACTTGCACTTGCCTCCGGCGTGAGCGACCGCGATGACCAGGTCGGCGTGCTCCTCCTCGCGCAGTCGGAGCGCTTCCTTCGCGATCGTGTCCGCGAGGGGCGCGACCTGGAGATCGGACACGTTCGCGGCGATCGTGGTCTCGAGCGTGTCGGAGCTCGTGACGGCGACGATCCCGACGCGCGCGCCGGCCGCCATCACCACGGTCGACGCGGGTGCGTGCGGCAGCGAGAAGCGCGCGTGCGTCACCTTGTCGAGGAGGTTGGCGTTCAGCATCGGATAGCTCGCGGCGGCGGCCAACGCCGCGAGCGCGCCGCGCGGATCGTCTCCTTTCGCCGAAGGGGTCGCCGCCGGGCCGACCGGGCCGTAGTCGAACTCGTGGTTGCCGATCGCGGCGGCCTCGTACCCGAGCGCAGCATAGGCGTGCAGCACGGCGACGCCCTCGCCGAGGTTCGACTCGAGCGTGCCTTGGAACATGTCGCCGGCGTCGACGAGCAGCACGTCGCCTCCGTCCTTCCGGCGCGCCGCGCGGACGTTCGCGAAGTAGCCGCCGAGGATCGGCGTCTTCTCCACGTGACCGTGCAGATCGTTCGTCCCGAGCAGCGTCAGCGTCCGCCGCGTCGGCGCCGTCGGCGCTTCGGCGGACGTCGCGGGCGGACGCGGCACGTCGGGCGCGGTCGCGTGGCGCTCGCCCTCGCCGCACGAGGACGTCGCGAGCACGAGCAGGGCGAGCGCCCGCAGAAGGTTCGACGAGGTCACGATCACGCCGAGGAGCATACTGCATGGGCGCCGAGCGTCCCGCCCCGCGTTTGTCGCCCGCCGGGTTCGATGCTCTCATCGCGCGCATGGGCCGCGAGACCGACAGCATCGTCAACGAGCACATCCTCTGGAGCATCGGCGCCGGGCTCGTGCCGGTCCCCATCCTCGACATCGCGGCGGTGAGCGTCATCCAGCTCGACATGTTGAAGCAGCTCGCGACGCACTACGGCGTCCGCTACAGCGAGTCCGAGGGCAAGGTGTGGCTCTCCGCGCTCACCGGCAGCATGGCGGCGAAGCTCGCCGCCAACGCGATCAAGCTGCTGCCCGGCGTCGGCTCGGTGATCGGCGGCGCCTCGATGGCCGTGCTCTCCGGGGCCTCGACGTACGCGCTCGGGCAGGTCGCGGTGCGCCATTTCGAGGGACACGGCACGTTCTCCAGCATCGACCTCGGCGCCGCGAAGCGCGCCTTCGACGAGGAGCTCGAGAAGGGCAAGGAGGTCGCGCAGAAGCTCCGCGAGAAGCGGGGCGCGTCGCGCGACGTGTTCGAGAAGATCGAGAAGGCGAAGAAGCTGCACGACGAGGGCGTCCTCAGCGACGACGACTTCGACGCCGTGAAGAAGAAGCTCCTCGACGAGGTGTGAGGCGGGCGCGCGATCAGTCGCCGGAGGATCGCTTCATGCGGGTCTGCGACGCTCGGCGCTTGTACGCCTTCGGTGCCGGCTCGGCGGGGGGCGGCGTCGACTTCGTGACGAGGCTGAGGATCGAGGCGACGCGCTCCTGGTCCTCGGCCGGGATGTTGCGCACGGCCTCGGCGATCCGCATCTGGGCCTCGGTGGCGGCCGCGCGGGGTCCGGTGAGGGTCTCGAGCCCGACGCCGAGGGCGTGCGCGAGCCGCGACGCGATGAAGAGCGAGCAGCTCACCTCGCCGCGCTCGATGAGCGACACCTCGTTCCGACTGATGCCCGCGAGCTCGGCGACGCGCTCTTGGCCCATCGCCCGAGCGGCGCGCGCCATCGCGACTCCTCTGCCGAACCTCTTACGGAACTCCGCTTCGCGCATCGCAGGCCGAGAAGGGTCGCCTGACCGATTCTCGATGAACATCCACAGTCCTTGGCGATTCTGCCCCGGTCCGCCCAATACGTTAGGCGGCCCGAGCGCGCCGAGCTTACGCCGTGGGCGGATCCAGCGCCACGAGAACGACGCCAGCGAAACGCTCTCGCTGCAAACTTCGTCGCTCACAGCGATCGCGCCTTCCAGGTGCACGGCGAGCGCCTACAGCCGGGTTGCAAGATGTTGGTCGTGACGTCTTGCGCTCGCCCATGACCTTGGTCGAAACTGCCGTCGTGGAGAGCTCGACCGAAGCGATCGCGCTGCTCGTCGCGGAGGACGATCCGTTCATCGTCCGGATGCTCGCCCGCACGTTCAAGCGCATCGCTCCTGCGATGCGGAGCGCGCCCGACGCACCGACCGCGATCGCCACGCTCGAGGTCGAGCGCTTCGACGTGGTGTGGACGGATCTCGACCTCGGCGAGGGGGGCGACGGCATCGACGTACTCGACAAGGCGGTGGCGACGCAGCCCGACGCGCTGCTGTTGCTCGTGACGGGCAACCTCGATCTCGTCGCGCGCCGCTCACCGCCTCCCGGGACGCGCGTGTTCGTGAAGACCGACGTCGGCGCCGCGGTGGAGTGCGTTCGCGCGCACGCCGCGCGCATCGCGACGAGAGCCTGAACATCCGCTGCGCGGGGCGACCCCGTGAGCGAAGGCGGTCGCGTTGACATGGGGCGACGATCCCACTATCCACGCGACCTCTTGGTGCGGAAAGCGCCGAGAAGAAGGAAGTCAACCCGAGCACATGAACCAATCAACCGTGGGAGCACAAACTGGATCGGAGAGCTTTGCCGCGCTCTTCGAGCAGAGCATCGCCGAAGGAGACTTCGGTGGTGAGGGCGAGATCATCATCGGCACCGTCGTGAGCGTCGGACGCGACCACGTCGTCGTCGACATCGGCGGGAAGAGCGAAGGCGTCATCTCGCTGCGCGAGTTCGCCGACGCGACCGGCGCGACGGCCGTCGCACCGGGCGACAAGGTCGACGTCTACATCGAGAGCCGCGAGAACGACGACGGCCTCGTGACCTTGTCGAAGGAAAAAGCCGACAAGATGAAGGTGTGGGACGAGATCTCGAACGCCTGCGAGGCGGACGAGCTCATCGAAGGCACCATCAGCCAGCGCGTGAAGGGCGGCCTCTCGGTCACCATCCGCGGCGGCGTGAAGGCCTTCCTCCCCGGCTCCCAGGTGGATCTGCGGCCGATCCGCAACCTCGATAAGCTCATCGGCCAGACCTACAAATTCAAGGTCATCAAGTTCAACAAGAAGCGCGGCAACATCGTGCTCTCGCGACGCGTTCTGCTCGAGCGCGAGCGCGACGAAATGAAGGCGAAGACCCTCGAGACGCTCACCGAGGGCATGGTCGTGAAGGGCACCATCAAGAACATCACCGAGTACGGCGCCTTCGTCGACCTCGGCGGCATCGATGGTCTGCTCCACATCACGGACATGTCGTGGGGCCGCGTGAACCACCCGAACGAGGTGTTCCAGGTCGGCGACGAGGTCACCGTCAAGGTCCTCAAGTACAACCCGGAGACCGAGCGCGTCTCCCTCGGTCTCAAGCAGACCCAGGAAGACCCGTGGAACCACGCCGAGGAGGCCTATCCGCCCGGCAAGAAGGTCCACGGCAAGGTCATGTCGATCACCGATTACGGCGCCTTCGTGGAGCTGGAGCCGGGCGTCGAGGGTCTCATCCACGTCAGCGAGATGAGCTGGACCAAGAAGGTCAAGCACCCCTCGAAGATGCTGGAGGTCGGCCAGGATCTCGAGTGCCAGGTGCTCGAGGTCGACGCGCGCGCGAAGCGCATCTCGCTCGGTCTCAAGCAGCTCGAGCCCGATCCGTGGATGCTCTTCACCGACAAGTACAACCCGGGCGACAAGATCGGCGGCAAGGTCCGCTCGATCACCGACTACGGTGTCTTCATCGGCATCGAAGAAGGCGTCGACGGCATGGTGCACAAGTCCGACCTCTCGTGGACGGCCAAGGTCAACAACCCGGCCGACATGTTCCACAAGGGCGACGACGTCGAGGCGATCATCCTCTCGATCAACCACGACGAGAAGAAGGTCTCCCTCGGCATCAAGCAGCTCTGGGACGATCCGTGGCCGAGCATGCTCACCGAGTTCCCGCTCGGTCGCGTGTTCGACGACGCGCTCGTGCTCAGCGTGGTCGACTACGGCGTGTTCGTGAAGCTGCGCGACGGCGTCGAGGGCCTCATCTCCTCGAGCGACGTGCAGGAGTCCGAGGGCGCGAAGATCAAGCCGGGCGACAAGGTCCGCTGCGAGGTCACCAGCGTCGACACGATCGACCGTCGCCTGTTCCTGTCGATGAAGAACATCGGCGCGGAGCGACCGGCGGCGGCGCCGCAGCGTCAGCGCAAGGAGGACGACGGCACCAAGGCGCCGGGCACCCTCGGCGACCTCATCAAGGAGAAGCTCGCGGGCAAGCTCGATCTGAAGTGATCGAGCCCCGAGCCTCTCGGTAGCGATCGAGGCCTCCGCGCGAGCGGGGGCCTCGATGTTTTTGTGCGCGCGAGCGCCGCAGCGCCGGCGAACGGACGAGGCCCGTTGTACGCTGCCAAGTCGTGGCGATCGTCCCGACCCCGTTTCGCGCACAGCAGAACCTCGCTCGCTTGAACGTCGCGGCGGTCGGGCTCTCGCTCGCCGCGGCGACGGCGGCGGTCATGCACGGCGTCGGGAACGCGCCCTTGGCGATCTTCTTCCCGACGGCGATCATCGGCGCGCTGTGGGCTTGGATCCTGCGCACCCAAGCGACGCTCACGGTGTTCGGGAAGAAGCGGAACGTCGGGTGGCTCGTCTCGCCCGCGCTCGCCGCGATGAACTCCGCGGCGATCGGCGCGCTGCTCCTCTTCGAGCCTCGGCAGGTCTTCGGCTCGATGGCGGCGGGCGCGCTCGTCGGCGCGACCGTGGGCGCGATCTTCTGGATCCCCGCGCTCCTCTTGACGCTCCTCTTCTTCGGGCTGCCGATCGCGCGCGCGCGACGCCTCGCCGAGCGAGGGCTGGCGGGCGAAGAGCGCGGCGAGATCACCGTCGGGCTCGTGTGCTTCGCGATCAGCGCCTTCGCCCTCGTGAGGGCGCCCCAGATCCCGGCGGTCGCGATCGGCGGCGCGCTCGGCGCGATCGCAGGGGGCCTCGCGTCCGCGTCGGCGCTCGCGCGGGCGCGGAGGCGAAGGGCCTTCGTCGAGGCAGCGGAGGCGGGGTCGTTGCCGGGCTACCGCGTCGAAGAGACCCGCGAGGGCAAGGTGCTGCTGCGCGTAGCCGAGAAGAAGAGCTACCGCGTCGCCGACTTCGAAGAGGAGCTCTTCGATCTCGACGCCGAGGGCGAGGCGATCCGGCCCGCGACGCGGCGGCTCGACGAGTGAGGAGCGCGTCGCACGCCACCACGCCTCACGAAGCTCCGTGACGTCGCGTGGCGTCGCGCGCCGCTCGTCCTCGCCCATGGGCGCTCGGGGGTGCCGATGCTACGGTCCGGGGCGATGTCCAAGGACCCCACCGACGAGACGGATCTCTTCGACGAGCACGCCGCGCTCGAGGCGCTGTGCGACGACCTGACGAACCGCGCCGAGTCGGGCGATTTTCGCGAGTGCGACGCCGTGTGGGACGAGCTCACGCGGCGACTCGAGGCCCACATGGATCTCGAGGAGAAAGAGCTCTTCCCGCGCTACGCGAAGCTCGGGCCCGATCAGAGCGAGACCGTGGCGGCGCTCACCGCGGAGCACGTCGCGCTGCGCAGCCTCGTGTTTCGGCTCGGCCTCGCCGTGCAGGAGCAGCTCCTGCGCCTCGGCGACGTCGAGGGGCTCGTCGCGAAGCTGAGGGCGCACGCGGCGCACGAGAACCAGATCTTCTATCGATGGGCGAAGAGCGTCGTCCTCTCGAAGCACGCCCTCGCGGACTGACGCGACGAGCGCATCTCG
>CAYYKK010000007.1:51128-63355 GCA_964467935.1 uncultured Polyangiaceae bacterium | reverse complement strand
TTCGTCCCCGAGCTCCGCGTGAAGCAGGACGTCGTCCCCGGCATGTACTCCACGCTCTGGTTCAACGCGACGCGCGAGGTCGACACGGCCGTCGAGTGCGCGGAGTACTGCGGCGACGGTCACTCGAAGATGCTCACCGAGGTGCACGCCTTCAATCCGCAGAAGTTCGACGAGTTCTACGCGAACGGCTTCGAGGATCCGGCGCACCCGACGCCGCCCGAGGTGCGCGGCCAGAAGAAGTACGAGGCCCTCTGCGTGGCCTGTCACACGACCGACGGCTCGCGCCTCGTCGGACCGACGTTCCAGAACGTCTGGGGGCGCAAGGAGCAGCTCGAGGACGGGACCAGCATCGTCGTCGACGAGAACTACGTGCGTCAGAGCATCCTCGAGCCCCAGGCGAAGATCGTCGCCACGTATCCGCACTCGATGCCGAGCTTCGCAGGGCAGCTCAAGGACAAGGACATCGACGGAATCATCGCCTTCCTCAAGGCCCAGAAGAAGTGAGCCTCTGATATGTCGCGAGCAACCACAGCCGAGTCCGCGTCCGCGCTGCCGAAGGGCGGCGAGAAGAAGAACTACCTCAACGCCGAGCCCGGGATCCTCTCCTGGCTCACGACGGTCGATCACAAGCGGATCGGCATCATGTACCTCATCAGCACGATCACGATGTTCATCATCGGTGGTCTCCTGGCCCTGCTCCTGCGGCTCGAGCTGCTGCACCCGGGCAAGGACGTGCTGACCGCGCCTCAGTACAACCAGGTGTACACGCTGCACGGCGCGATCATGGTGTTCCTCTTCATCATCCCGGGCATCCCCGGCGGGCTCTTCAACTTCATCCTGCCGATCATGATCGGGGCGAAGGACGTCGCCTTCCCCAAGCTCAACTTGATGAGCCTCTACATCTACTGGATCGGCGCCGCGTTCGCGGTCTCGGCGATCCTGACGACGGGGCTCGACACGGGCTGGACGTTCTACGTGCCCTACTCGACCACGGTGAGCCAGACGTCGGTCATCGCCGTCACCTTCGGCGCCTTCGTGCTCGGGTTCTCGTCGATCCTCACGGGCCTCAACTTCATCGTGACGATCCACAAGCTGCGCGCGCCGGGGCTCACCTGGTACCGCCTGCCGCTGGTCCTCTGGGCCACCTACGCGACGAGCCTCATCCAGATCCTCGCGACGCCGGTGCTCGCGATCACGCTGCTGCTCCTCATCTTCGAGCGTACGTTCCACGTCGGCATCTTCGATCCGAAGCTCGGCGGCGATCCCGTCCTCTACCAGCACTTCTTCTGGTTCTACAGCCACCCCGCCGTCTACATCATGATCCTGCCGGGCATGGGCATCGTGAGCGAGCTCATCACCGTGCACTCGCATCGCCGCATCTTCGGCTACAAGGCGATCGCCTTCAGCTCGGTCGCCATCGCGATGGTCGGCTTCCTCGTGTGGGGTCACCACCTCTTCACTTCGGGGCAGAGCCGGCTCGCGGCGACGATCTTCTCCTTCCTGACGTTCGCCGTCGCGGTCCCCTCGGGCATCAAGGTCTTCAACTGGACCGCGACGATGTGGGGCGGCTCGATCAGCTTCAGGACGCCGATGCTCTACGCGATGGCGTTCCTCTTCCTCTTCACCATCGGCGGTCTGACAGGCCTGTTCCTCGGCACGATCAGCGTCGACCTGCACATGCAGGACACGTACTTCGTCGTCGCCCACTTCCACTACGTCATGGTCGGCGGGACGGTCATCGCCTTCATCGGCGGCATGCACCACTGGTGGCCGAAGTTCACCGGGCGCCTCTACAACGAGAGGGTCGGCGCGTTCGCGTGCCTGCTCGTGTTCATCGGCTTCAACGTGACGTTCTTCACGCAGTTCTTCCTCGGCTCACGCGGCATGCCGCGCCGCTACTACACCTACCTCGACCAGTTCCAGCCGCTCCACGCGTTCTCGACGTACGGCTCGTGGATCCTCGGCGCCGGTCTGTTCCTCGCGCTCGGCAACCTCCTCTACTCGATCAAGAACGGCGAGAAGGCGGGGCCGAACCCGTGGGGCGGTCTGTCGCTCGAGTGGAAGACGGCGTCGCCGCCTCCGACCGAGAACTTCCATCGCACGCCGACGGTCACCCAGGGGCCGTACGACTTCCCCTCGACTGGCTCTGCCAAGCACTGAGAAGAGACAGCCATGAGCGCTCCCGCTGAGTCCACGAGCCAAGGCTCACCCCAGTTCCACGTCGCCCACCATTTCGACAAGGCCGACACGCAGTTCGACGCGGCGCGGATGGGCGTCTGGCTCTTCCTCGTCACGGAGATCCTGTTCTTCGGCGGTCTCTTCTGCGCGTTCTTCGTGTTCCGCGCGTGGTACTTCGACTCGTTCGTCGAGGCGCACCACCACCTCGACAAGGTGATGGGCGGCATCAACACGATCTTCCTCATCACCTCGAGCCTCACGATGGCGCTCGGCGTCCGCTCGGCGCAGACCGGCAACAAGCCGCTGACGACGCTGATGCTCCTCGCGACGATCGGCTTCGCGGCGGGCTTCCTCGTCATCAAGTACTTCGAGTACACGCACAAGTTCCACGACGGCCTGCTGCCCGGGCAGTACTTCACGGCGGAGGGCTTCCACACGGCTCACCCGAGCGTGTTCTTCTCGATCTACTTCACGATGACCGGCATCCACGGTCTCCACGTCGTGATCGGGATGGGCCTCATCATGTGGATCCTGCTCCGCAACATGAAGGGCGAGTTCTCCGGACGCTACTACGCGCCGGTCGAAGGGGTCGGCCTCTACTGGCACCTCGTCGACCTCGTCTGGATCTTCCTCTTCCCGCTGCTCTACCTCGTTGGCTGATTGAGGAGAACGAACGTGTCAGATCACGCTGCGCACCATCACCACGGCGGCCCGGACCACGTCCCGCACATCACGCCCCTCGCCACGTACTTCAAGACGTACGGCGCGCTCATCTTCCTCACGGTCCTCACCGTGAGCGTGAGCTACGTGAACCTCGGCTCGAGCGTGAACCTCGGTATCGCGCTGCTCATCGCGACGATCAAGGCGTCGGTCGTCGCGGCGCTCTTCATGCACCTCGCGTCCGATCACAAGTTCCACTCCGTGATCTTGATCTCGAGCGTGGTCTTCCTCCTCGTCTTCGTGACCTTCACGATGTTCGACACGGAGTATCGCAATCGCGTGAACGCGGAGGACGGGCAGAAGGTCAACATGGCCGCGCCCTTCGCCACGGCCACGGCGAGCGCAGGCGCGCCCGCGAGCTCCGCGGCGCCCCCGGCGGCCGAGAAGAAGTGACGCGTCGCGCTTCCGTGCGGCGCTGAGGCGGAGCGCCGCGCGTCCGTGAGGCAGCGTGAGAGGGGAGGACGAGGTTCCTCCCCTTCGCGTTTTTGTTGTGGCGCGGAGCCCGTGCGTCTCTCCTCACTCGCGATGGAGAGCTCGGCGCCCCGCGGTGAGGTGGATCGCCCGTCGGACGCGGAGGCACCCGATCCGCTCGGGCGCGGTGAGGCCGTCGTGGTCGCCGGACAGGTGGCGTACGACGATCCGGCCGACCGATGGCTCGTCCTGATGAGGTGGGTCGCGATCGGTGGGATGGCCGCGACCATCTTGGTCGCCACCTCGATCGTCTCCGGGCTCAACGTCGCGGGGCTGTTCGCCGTCCTCCTCGTCATCGCCGCGTCGAACCTGTTCTGGATGGGGGTCTTGACCCTCAAGGAGCGGAGCCGGAAGGCGCTCGTCGACAGGCCCGAAGGCCGGCGTTGGGTCGAGGTGCAGCTCGTCGCCGACGTGACGTTGCTCACCGCGATGCTCTGGTTCGCGGGCGGCGTGACGAACCCCTTCGTCGCGTTCCTCATCTTCCAGATCGCGCTCTGCGGCCTCCTCTCGACGCCGCGCGCGACGATCGGCATCGCGCTGCTCACCATCGCCGCCGTGCTCGCGCTCTGCCTCGCGCCGCCGCTCCCGGCCCTCACGAACCGCGAAGCGACGGTCGCGACGGCCGTCTCGCTCTCTTCGATCGCGGCGCTGCTCGGCGTGTTCGTGGCCGTGTACGCGCAGCGGCTCGACCGCCTCCGCAACGAGAGCACGCGCAACGAGAAGCTCGCCGTGCTGGGGCGCCTCGTCGGCGCCATGTCCCACGAGCTCAACACGCCGCTCGCGACGATCCTGCTCTCGAGCCGCGATCTCCTGCGCTACGGCGAGCAGATGTCGGCCGCCGAGTCGGCGCAGCTCGTCGGCACCATCGCGTCCGAGGCCGAGCGCGCGAACGAGATCATCGGCCTCGTCCGCGGCCACGTCGGCCCCGATCAGACCGTCGAGACGCTGGAGCTCGGGCGCTTCGTGGAGAAGATCGCGCGCGAAGAGCTCGACAGGCTCGGCTTCACGGGAGAGCGACGCTTCGATCTCGACGAATCGGTGCGCGCGCCGGTGGTGAAGCGCGCCCTCGTGCAGCTGCTCGTGAACCTCTTGCGCAACGCGAGCGAGGCCAGCCTGCTGGGGCGCAAACGTCGCATCACCGTGGCGGTGAGGCGGGTCGGCGATCAGGCCGAGATCAGCGTGGAGGATCGCGGCCCCGGCTTCAGCCCGGAGATCCTCGGTCGCCTCGGCGAGCCCTTCGCGACGACGAAGGCGAAGGAGGGCGGGATGGGGCTCGGGCTCTACGTGAGCGGCATGCTCGCCAAGCAGATGGCTTCGGTCCTCCGCGTGCAGTCCGCCGCGGGGGGCGGCGCGCGCGTCTCGCTCTCGGTCGATCTGGCTCCGTCGACCTCGGAGGGCGCGCATCGTCGCGACGGGGACGACGCCGAGGGCTGACGTCACGCCGTCGACCGCGATCGCTCGCCCCTCGCGCTCCTTCGCGGTAGGCTCCCGAGGTTCGGTATCTCCGTGCGTAAGGTCAGCTCTGCACTTCTGGTCGACGACGACTCGGCGTTCCGTTGCGCGCTGCAAGGCGCCCTCCGCCGGCGCGGCGTGCGCGCGCTCACCGCGGCGACGGTCGAGGAGGGCCTCACGTTGGTGGGCGACGAGCCGGTGGACCTGGTCGCGCTCGATTACCGCATGCCGGGGACCGACGGGCTCCACGCGATCGCGCAGTACCGAAAGCTCTGCCCCGAGGCGGTGATCGTGATGCTCACGGGCTTCGGCGACATTCCGCTCACGGTCGCCGCCATGCGCGAGGGGGCGGACACGCTCCTCACGAAGCCGGTCGACGCCGATCGTCTCGTCAAGGAGGCGGAGCTGCTCCGCGAGGCGCGCGTCGACGCGTCGCCTCCGCCGAGCCAGCCTGGACGGCAGACGTATCGGCTCGACGAGCTCGAGCGCGAGACCATCGAGGCCGCCCTTCACGATGCGGGCGGGGTGGTCGCGACCGCCGCGAAGATGCTCGGCATCGATCGCCGTACGCTTCAGCGGAAGATGCGGCGAAGCCAGTGACGCCCGCGGGCTCCGGGGCGCGCGTCGTCGTGCTCGGTTGCGGCTTCACCGGAGAGGCGATCATGCGGATCGCCGCGGCGAAAGGGTACGTCGCCACTGCGACGACGAGGGCCCCGGCGCGCGCGGAGGCGCTTCGCGCGGCGGGCTTTCACGCGGTCGTCGCGGCGACACCCTCCGAGATCGCGCGCGTTCCTCGCTCGGGGGATCTCGTCGCGGTCACGTTCCCTCCCGACGATCCCACCGACGCGCTCGTCGCCGAGTCTCTCCGTGCGGCCCTCGGCGCGGTCTACATCTCGTCGACGAGCGTGTACGGCGCGGCGCGAGGACGCGTCGACGATGCGACCCCCGTCGACCCGCACGCGCCGAGGAGCGCGCCTCGCCTCGCGGCGGAGTCCCGTTACCTCGGCGCCGGCGCGACGGTGCTGCGCGCGCCGGGGATCTACGGGCCGGGTCGAGGGCTCCACGTGCGCGTCGCGAGCGGACGATACCGGCTGCCGGCGGACGGCTCGCGCGTCGTGTCGCGCATCCACGTCGACGATCTCGCCGCGCTCGCCTTCGCCGCGCTCGAGCGAGGTGTGCGCGGGCGCGTGCTCGTGGTCGGTGACGACGCGCCGGTCCCGCAGCGCGAGGTCGTGGCGTGGCTCGCCGAGAGGCTCGGGGTGCCGATGCCGGCGTCGGTGCCGCTCGACGAGGTCGACGAGTCGCTGCGAGCCGATCGCGCCGTCGACGCATCCGAGGCGAAGCGGGCGCTCGGTGTCTCGCTCCGCTACCCGACGTATCGCGAAGGCTTCGAGGCGTGCTTCGCCCAGACGGGCGCGAGCCGCTGAGAGCGCCTAGCCCTTTCCTTCGGCGACGCTGAGCGCCTCTTCGAGCTTCGAGGTCGCTGCCGCCATCCCCTCGGTCGTGGCCACGCGCAGGGCCTCGACCGCCATGTTCGCCGCGCGATCGGCGCGACGTGCCGCCGCTTCGGCGATCTCGGCGTCGCGCTTCGCGCGCTCGGCGAGATCCCTGAGGCGTCGCGCCTCGGCGCTCTTCAGCGCTGCGTCGTCGCGCAAGCGCTCGACCTGGTGCTGCACGAAGTCGGGAGCGAGCGTGTGCGTCGAGAAGGGCTGCGTCGATTCGGAGAGCGCCCCCGCCGTGCGGCCAGGATCGTAGGTGGTCGCGGCCTCGATGACGTGCGTGGACTTCGCGCTCGGCAGAGGGCGGGGTGGAGCCACCGAGTCGCGTCCGAAACCGTGCACGGGCGGCAGGGGCCGCGGCGCCGCGGGCCTCGGCGCTTGGTTCGGCAGCGGCGGCGGCTGGCCTGCGGCGCTCGCCCGTTGCGGGATCGGCGCTTGCGGCGGGATGCGACGAGGCGGCGGGGTCACCGTGGACGGGTCGTCCGGCAGCTCGAGCACGTCCGCGCTCGACGCGTCTTGGATCGAGGGCTCCTCGAGCGGCATCGTCGCGCGTGGATCGGTCGCCTCGGCCGCCGCGCCCTCCTGCCCTCCGACGCCTGCGCCGGGCCCCATCGGGGCGTCCTCGCGGGGCGGCGCCGCCCCGCGCGCCTCCATGAGCGCGCGGAACGCCGGATGGTCGCCGCGCTTCATCGCGACCGTCGGGATGTCCTCACCCTCGTCGTCGTCCTCGACGTCCTCGAGCGAGCGGCGCGCGTCGAAGCCCTCGCGCTTCGTCGGCTCGGCGATGAAGTCTCGCCTGCGCTTGGGCGCGGGCACCGCGTCGGAGGAGCGCGAGCGGCGCGGCGGCAGCTTCGGCTTCTTCGCCGCGTCGACGACCGTGGTCTCGGTGTCCCTGCTCTGCGAGCCCTCGCTGAGCGAAGGCGCGGGAGCGCGCGCGGCGATCTCGATCTTCGCGGGCTGCGCTTGCGGTGTCGGCTCCTTCTGTCCCGAAATCACCCGCTCGAACCAGCGCATCTGCCTCATCGCGTTGCGCCGCACGAACCGACCGAGGGCCTCGGGGTTGTCGTCGCGGTAGCCGTGCGCGTAGAGCCAGCCATCGAGCTCGCGGCCTACGTCGCGCGCCGAGCGGAACCGCTTGTCGGGGCTCTTCTCCAGGCACCGTCGGACGAGCGACGCGAGCGCCATGTCGATGCGCGGCCGCACGCGGATCGGGTCGGGGGTCGGCGCGTTGAGCACGAGGCGCGCCGTGTCGAGCTCGTCCTTCCCTGCGAAAGGAGGCCGGCCCGCGAGCAGCTCGTAGAGCATCACCCCGACGCTGTAGAGATCGGCGCGGTGGTCGATCTCCTCGCCACGCAGCTCCTCCGGCGACAGGTGGCCGACGGCGCGCGAGGGCAGCGAGCTCGTGGTCTGGGTGAGCCGGTTCTTCGCCTTGGCGAGGCCGAAGTCCGCGATCTTCACGTCGCCGTTGAAGCCCACGAGGATGTTCTGAACGCTCAGATCGCGGTGGACGAGGCCGAGCGGCTCGCCTCGATCGCTCACGAGCTCGTGCGCCGCGGCGAGCCCCCGCAGCACGCAGGCCCCGACGTACACGACGAGTCGCTCGGGGAACTCCTCTCGCGTGTCGAACACCGTCTTCATCAGCCGGGCGAGCGAGACGCCTTGCACGAGCTCGACCGCGAGGAAGGGGCCGACCTCGTCCGTCCCCCAGCCGGTGACGCCGACGACGTTCGGGTGCCGCAGCGCGGACGTCATCCACACCTCGTCGAGGAAGCGGCTCGACACCGCGGGGTCGGCCGCCGTGTCGGCGACGAGACGCTTGACCGCGACGAGCTGTCCGGCGACCGGCGCGGTCGTTCGACAAAGATCGACGCGCGCGGTGCTCCCGACGGCGATCTCGGCCAGAACCTCGAACCTGAGCCCGCCAACGGCCGGCTGGACGGCGTTCGGCATGCCGGGCGAGCCTAGCATCAGAACGCGAGGCTCGGAGCACGCGCGCGCCGCTCGGCGTCGCTTTCGGCGTCGCGGCGCGTCCACGGTCGACGTCGCAGCAGATCGCGCTTGACGCTACCGGGTATCTCCCAAAATCTGTCGAACGTATGTCATCGATCGACGACAGCTTGCTCGAGCGCATCGCGAAGGGCATCGCGCGCCCCTCCGACTCTCGGGTCAAGTCCTCCATCCTGACCACGGCCGGCGAGCTCTACGGGACCCGGCCGGTCATGGACGACTCGACGCCACCCACCGGGTTCGATCCCGCGGCGGCCGCACTGTTCGAGGCGCTCGTCGAGGGCGCGTTCATCGTGGCGAACGCCGACGGAGTCTTCGACGAGGACGAGCGCCGCGCGTTCGAGAGCGTCGTTCTCCACGCGACGAAGAAGCAGATCGATCCGTCGCAGCTCGCCGCGCTCCTCGCCGACCTCGCCGAGCAGCTCGGCGAGGACGGCGTCGACAAGCGGATCGAGTGCGTCTCGAAGACCATCGCGAAGCCCGAGCACCAGCGGGAGGTCCTCCGCGTCGCCGCGCTGATCGGGCACATCTCGGGCGGCGTCAGCGAGGTCGAGAGGAAGGCGATGACGAGCCTCGCCGCCGCCTTCTCGATGGGGGAGGCCGACGTCGACCGCGCCATCGACGAGGCGAAGGCCGCGCTCGCCGCGAGCGACTGATCCCCACGGCTGATCCCGGCTGGTGATCCCCGCACTCGCTCCCGCGGCGCGCGACGCCCGCAGCACCCATCCGCGGCCGTCGCCCGCGCCGTGGCCAGCGTAGAGCGCGATCGCGGGCGGCTCTTCGTCGTCCCTGGGGCGCGCGCTCTCGCGGCGCGCACGAGCAGGTCGACACGTCGCGTCAGCTCTGCGGCTCGCGCGAAGATCGCGACGCGCGACATTCTCGGTGGCAGCGCCGACCTCCTTTGGTTAGGGTCCGCGCCCATGAGCACCATGCCCATCTCTCTCGCAGGCAGCACCACCGCCCCGAGCGCGAGCTCGGGCGCGCACTCGACGGCCGCGCGACATCCCGACGACACGCTCGCCGATGACGTCGTGAGGGTGTTGCGAGAGGACGGCACACTGGATCCGAAGAACGATCCGGCCCTCGCCTCGGCCGACGTCCTCGCGCTCTACAAAGCGATGGTGCGCGTTCGCGTGCTCGACGATCGCCTCGTCACGCTGCAGCGTCAGGGCCGCATCGGCTTCCACATCGGCTCGCTCGGCGAAGAGGCTTCGATCCTCGGCAGCGCCTTCGCGATGCGCGAGCAGGACTGGATGTTCCCCTGCTACCGCGAGTTCGGCGGCGCGCTCTGGCGCGGGATGCCGCTGCAGCGCTACGTCGACAACATGTTCGGCAACGCGAACGATCCGGCGCGCGGCCGCCAGATGCCGGACCACTACTGCTACCGCAAGGCGAAGGTCACCTCGATCAGCTCGCCCATCGGCACGCAGATCACGCAGGGCGTCGGCTTCGCCTGGGCCGCCAAGCTCAAGAAGGACGACCTCGTCGCGATGACCTACTTCGGCGAGGGCGCCACGAGCTCGAACGAGTTCCACAACGGGATGAACTTCGCCGGCGTCTTCAAGGTCCCCGTCGTGTTCTTCTGCCGCAACAACGGCTGGGCCATCAGCGTCCCCACGGAGCGACAGACCGCGAGCCACTCCTTCGCCGAGAAGGCGATCGCCTACGGCATGCCGGGCGTTCGCGTCGACGGCAACGACATCTTCGCCGTCGTGAAGGTCACCCGCGAGGCCATCGCGCGCGCCGCGCGGGGCGAGGGGCCGACGCTCATCGAGGCGATGACCTACCGCATGAGCGGTCACTCGACCAGCGACGACCCGAAGGCCTACCGGCCCGACGCTTGGCTCGACCCGTGGAAGGCCAAGGACCCGCTCGTCCGTCTGCGCAAGCACGTCGCGCGCACGGCGGGCTGGACCGAGGCTCAAGACAAGGAGCTCGAGGCGTCGGTCGACGCGGAGCTGCGCGCCGCCGTCAAGGAGGCCGAGGCGACGCCGCTCCCGTCACTCGAGTCGATGTTCGACGAGGTCTTCGCGACCCCGCCCTGGCATCTCGAGGAGCAACGCGAGGCGCTGCTCCGCGGACCGCGGGCGAAGAAGCACGGCTGATCCGGTCTTCGAGGGTCGGTCCCGCACGGCCCACGACGCCGCGCGATCCCCGGCTTCCCGAGCCGAGGTCGCAGCTCCCGCGACGGCCCGGCGCCGCGGCTGGGAGCGTGCGAGGGCACCCGACGAGCTCGATGCAGCAACGATGTAAGTGCAGTCTGATTGTGATGATTGAGGAGACATCCCGATGCCGCAGATGAACATGGTGCAGGCGATCAACGACGGGCTCCGCTTCGAGATGCGGCGTGACCCGCGCGTCGTCCTCCTCGGCGAGGACGTCGGCAAGGTGGGCGGAGTCTTCCGCGTCACCCAGGGCCTGTACGACGAGTTCGGTGACGACCGCGTGATCGACACGCCTCTCTCCGAGGGCGGCATCATCGGCACCGCGATCGGCATGGCGCTCTACGGGCTCGTGCCCATCCCGGAGATCCAGTTCGGCGACTTCATCTTCCCCGCGTACGACCAGATCGTGAGCGAGCTGGCGAAGTATCGCTATCGCTCCGGCGGGGAGTACTCCGCGAAGTGCGTCATCCGTACGCCCGTCGGCGGCGGCATCCGCGGCGGCCACTACCACTCGCAGTCGCCCGAGAGCCAGTTCATCCACGTCGCGGGCCTCAAGGTCGTCTGCCCCGCCACGCCGGCGGACGCGAAGGGCCTCTTGCTCTCGTCGATCCGCGACCCAGACCCCGTGCTCTTCTTCGAGCCGAAGCGCGTGTATCGCGCCGCCAAGGGCGAGGTGCCGGAGGGGGACTACACGGTCCCGATCGGCAAGGCGAACGTCGTCCGAAAGGGCGAGCAGGTCACCATCGTCGCCTGGGGCGCGATGCTCTACGAGGCGCTCGACGCCGCGCAGAAGTGCGCCGCCGAGGGCGTCGACTGCGAGGTCGTGGATCTCCGGACGCTGTGGCCGCTCGACATCGACACCATCGTCGAGAGCGTGAAGAAGACGGGGCGCGTCGTCGTCGTGCACGAAGCGCCGAAGAGCGTGGGGCTCGGCGCCGAGATCGTCGCGCTCATCAACGAGAAAGCCTTCCTCCACCTCGAGGCCCCGCCCGCGCGCGTGACCGGCTTCGACACCCCGTTCCCCTACACGCTCGAGAACGAATACCTGCCGCTCTCGCACCGCATCGTGCCGGCCGTCCTCGAGACCGCGAGGTACTGAGATGAGCACCTACGAGTTCAAGCTCCCCGACATCGGCGAGGGCGTCACCGAAGGCGAGATCGTCAAATGGCTCGTCGGCCCCGGCGACTCGGTCACCGAGGACCAGCCGATGGTCGAGGTGATGACCGACAAGGCCACGGTGACGATCACGTCCCCCAAGTCCGGCAAGATCGTCGAGCTGCGCGGGCAAGTGGGCGCCGTCGTCCCCGTCCACTCCGTCCTCGTGGTGTTCGACTTGTCCGGCGGCGCGCCCGCCAACGACACGCACGCGAACGCCGAGGCAGGGGCGAAGAAGGCCGAAGGTCCGGCCGCCACCGCCGTCGGCGACATCAAGGAGGACCTGCCGGGAATGAACCTGGCGGCCCCCCCGGCCGCCTCGGTGAAGAACGGCGCGGCCTCGGCCGTCGCCGGCTACTTCAACGCGAAGCCGCTCGCGACGCCGGCGACGCGCAAGCTCGCGCGCGATCTCGGCGTCGACCTGCGGACGGTCTCGCCGTCGGGATCCGCGGGTCGCGTCACGAAGGACGACGTCAAGCGACAGCATGACGGCGGGGCGGCGGACGTCGCGCACTCTGGAGGAAACGGTGCTGCCGTCGCATCTCCGTCGCAGCTCGTCCCCGCCTCGAAGCCCTCGGC
>CAYYKK010000007.1:0-51118 GCA_964467935.1 uncultured Polyangiaceae bacterium | reverse complement strand
CGCTCCGGTCGCGATCAAGCCCACCCAGATCAGCGCCGCGGTCGCGGACGAGCGCACCCCGCCCCGCGGCGTTCGCAAGCGCATCTTCGAGGGCATGGGCCGCTCGAAGCACACGGCGGCGCATTTCACGTTCGTCGAGGAGTGCGAGACGACGCGGCTCAAGGAGCTTCGCGAGCGACTGCGGCCTGCGGCGGACAAGGCCGGGGTCAAGCTGACGTACCTGCCGTTCATCGTGAAGGCGGTCGTCGCGGCGCTCAAGAAGCACCCGACGCTCAACGCCGCGTTCGACGAGAGCACCCAGGAGATCGTGGTGCGGCGCGCGGCGCACATCGGCGTGGCGACCTCCACCGACGCGGGGCTGATGGTCCCGGTCGTGCGAGACGCGGATCGCAAGAGCATCCTCGACGTCGCGCGCGACATCCAGCGACTCGGCGAGGACGCCAAGGCGGGCAAGGTGCGGCCCGAGGATCTCGGCGGCTCGACCTTCACCATCACGTCGCTCGGCGCGCAAGGCGGGCTCTTCGCGACGCCGATCTTGAACTTCCCCGAGGTCGGCATCCTGGGCGTCCACCAGATGAAGCAGAAGCCGGTCGTGAAGGACGGGCAGATCGTGATCGGGAACGTGATGCTGCTGTCCCTGTCGTTCGATCATCGGATCATCGATGGGCATGTCGGCGCAGCGTTCGCGTACGACATCATCGCCTTCCTCGAGGATCCGGACCGGCTCTTCCTCGAGATGGCGTGACCCGGTGCGGGTCGTCTTCGCGCGGCCGCGGGGCCCGCGGGCGGGGACGACCCCACTTCGTGCAAGTCGCAATTGACGGGGCTCCGCCGCGTTGGGAGGATTCCGGCTGATGCATCCATTGCCGAGGATCAGCGTCGGGGCCATGGCCCTCGGGCTGACGCTCGCGTTCGTCCATCCGACGACCGCCTGGGCGGGTCCCGATGCGGACAAGCTGCGCGCTGCCTCCGAGTCGTTCGACGCCGGCGCGAAGGCGTTCAAGGCGAAGCAGTTCGATCAGGCCGCCTCGTATTTCGAGGCTGCGGACGACGTGGTCCCGAGCGCCAAGGCCCTGCGGCTCGCGATCCGTGCGCGATCCGAGGCGGGTCAGAGCGCACGCGCCGCGACCTTGGCCGCGCAAGCGCTCGACCTCTACTCCACCGACACCGAGACGGTGAAGCTCGCGCAGGACACGATCGACAAGCTCGGATCTTCCCTGCAACAGGTGAAGATCAGCTGCGTCTCGCCGTGTCTCATCGCCGCGGGCGCGACGCCGATCCACGGGCAGCAGGCGACGCGCTGGACGATCTACTTGGACCCGGGCAAGACCAAGATCGGCGCCACGTTCGTCGGCAACATCACCGCCCCCGAGCGCCAGATCTTCGCGGCGCCCGGAGGCAACGCCACGATCCGGTTCGAGCCCCCGAAGGACGATGCGCCGAAGCCGCCCGACGGTCCTCCCGCCGTTCCGCCGAAGGGCGATGACGCGAAGCCCACGGACGCGAAGCCCGGCGAGCCGGACGCTCCCGTCGAGGAACCGTCGCCCAAGAAGAAGCACTTCGGTGCGCACCCGGCCGTCTTCTTCGTCGGCCTCGGCGCCACGGTCGGCCTCGGCGCGGCGACGATCTGGAGCGGCGTCGACACCCAGAACAACCCGGGTCCCGACAAGGTCCGCGCGGACTGCGCAGGCAAGGGGACGAGCTGCCCGACCTACCAGACGGGCCTCGCCCACCAGACCCGCACGAACGTCCTCATCGGCGTCACCGCGGGAACCGCCGCCGTGACGCTGGTCATCGGCGCGTTCCTCACCAACTGGCACGGCAAGGACAAGGCCGAGGCGCCGCCCGAGACGTCCGACCCAGACAAGACCGATCCCGGCGCCGACCCGAGCAAGGATCCCGCGGAAAAGAAGGCGTCACGGCGGCCCCACAGGGCGCTGGCCATCTCCGAGCCGCGGTTGTGGGTCGACGTCCTGAGTGCTAGGAAGCCCGACGTGATCGACCGCGGCTCGCGCGATGGCACCCTCGATGTCGGGGGCGCCGTGCTCGGCCTCGAGGGTCGCTTTTAGAGGGGATGACGTGGCGAAGGTCAAGCTGCTCGATCCCGCCGACCCGAGACGCAAGCTCGATCGCTACGAGCTGATCGGCGAGATCGCGACCGGCGGCATGGCCACGGTCTTCCTCGCGCGCCTCGGCGGCGTGGGCGGCTTCCAGCGCTTCGTGGCGATCAAGCGGCTCCACCCGCACCTCGCCAACGAGCAGGAGTTCGTCGAGATGTTCCTCGACGAAGCCCGCCTCGCCGCGCTCATCCATCACCCGCACGTCGTCCCCATCATGGAGGTCGGCGTCTCCGACAGCGGCTACTACATCGTGATGGAGTACGTCGAGGGCGACACGCTCTCGAAGATCGTCGCGCGCTCGATGTCCGGCGGGAAGATGGTCCCCCGCCACATCCTGATGCGGATCCTCCTCGACATGCTCTCGGGGCTCCACGCCGCGCACGAGCTCGCCGACGATCGCGGGCAGCTGCTCGGTCTCGTCCACCGCGACGTCTCGCCGCAGAACGTGCTCGTCGGCGTCGACGGCAGCTCCCGCATCACCGACTTCGGCGTCGCGCGCGCCACGGCGCGACTCACCTCGACCGGCAGCGGCAAGCTCAAGGGCAAGCTCGCGTACATGGCGCCGGAGCAGACGCGCGGTGACGAGCTCGATCGCCGCACCGACCTCTTCGCGGCCGGCATCATCTGTTGGGAGGTGCTGGCGGGCAAACGCCTCTTCAAGGCCGACACCGAGGCCGCCACGCTGAACCGCATCCTCGTCGAGCCGGTGCGGCCGGTCAGCGAGATCAACCCCGACATCCCGCGCATCTTCGACGGCGTCCTGGCGAAGGCGCTCGATCGTGATCCGCGCAGGCGCTTCCAGACCGCCCAGGAGATGTTCGACGTCCTCGAGCAGACCGCCGTCGAGGGAGCGAAGGCCACGGGCACCGACGTGGGCATCGCGTCGCCGCGCGAGGTCGCCTCGTTCGTGCAGACCGTGCTCGGCCAAGAGATCGGCGCGCAGCGCGAGAGCGTGCGCGCTTGGCTCGCGCAGAGCGACTCGAGCGCGCCTCGGGTCGGGCCCGGTGGGAGCGTCCTTCCCGGTCGTCGCAGCGCCCGGCACCGCGACGAAGAGACGCGCTCCGAGCCGCCCGCACGCTTCGACGCGGCGCCCGTCGCGCCCATGGCCGACGTGACGATGCGCTTCGCGCTGCAGGCGAATCCGCCGCGGCCGCCGCCTCCCCCGAAGCAGTCGTCGCCCACCTTGATCGGGCAAGGACCTCCCGGGCCGCCGCCGGTGCGCGCCGTTCCGCCGCCCGCTGCGGGCATGCCGCCGCGCACGCTCGAAGAGCAGAGCGCGGCCGCCTACGGTTCGAACGGCGCGGCCGCGCACGGCGCGTCGGGGGCCGCGAGCCACGGCGCCGCCGAGGGCCCCACGGAGGGGCTCGCGACCGCGCTCTTGGGAGACGAAGGGGACGACGCTCCGACGATCTTGAAGCGATCGTCCTACCCGCCCGGGCCGCCTGACGCGGGGCCCGCCGAGCCGGTTCCTGCGCAAGCTCCAGCGCCCGTGCAGCCGGGGGTCAAGACGGCGCGCGGTCTCTTCGCGGCCGATCTCCTGGAGCGCGCCCGCATCGAAGCGGAGAAGGCGCAAGCCGCGCGCAACGCGAGCGGGCTCTCGGGGCCCCACCTCCCGCCGACCGATCCCGCGACGGGCGAGAGCGCGCGTCCCGACGCGGCTCGGTCCGACGCGCCGCCGCGCGGCGAGTGCGGGAGCGTTCGACCCGAGGCCGGTGGGCGCGTCCAAGTGCGCTCCGAGGCCCCTCACGGCGAGCCCGCGGTGACGAGCCTCACGAACGGCTCGATGACGCTGCCGTCGCAGTACAACCTCCAGCCGGGACCCGTCGAGCTCCTCGAGCCGCGCAAGAGCGGCGCGGCCCGCTACATCGTGCTCGGGGTCGTCGGCCTCGCGCTCGCCGCCGCCTTCGTCCTCTTCATGCAATACCGTTCCTCCAGCGGCTCCGATACAGGTAGCCCGAGCGAGGCGTCGACCAACCCGAGCGTCACCTCGAGCCCGGACACGACGGCCAGCCCCCCTTCGACGGGCGCTTCGCCTTCCTCCGTTTCGCCCGCTTCATCGTCCGCAGCTTCGTCGTCCGCGGCTTCTTCGTCCGCGCCTTCTGCGTCCACCGCTTCTTCGTCCACGGCTTCGTCCGGCTCGACGTCGTCTCACGCGGACACGGGCACGAAAGGGAACACGAGCTCGTCCGGGGGATCGAGCTCCGCCGGAACGAAGACGCCGAAGGGGACGAAGTCGGGCAAGGAGCCGCCGGGCACGAAGGAGCCCGCGCCGACCAAAGAGCCGCCGCCGACGGCGAAGCCCGTCGAGACGCCGCCTCCTCCGGGCGACGATCTCACGAACCCCTATCAGCACTGACCCACGCGCTTCGTCGCGGAGCGTCCGCCGACGAGGCGCGTCGTGCGCGATCAGCGGTGCGCATCGCGCGCGACGTCCTCGCGCGGGATCCGCGTCAGGCGGGCGGTCGCCGCACGTCCGAGTCGCTCGACGCGCGATCCCGACTTGGTCGTGGCGCAGAGATGGAATATGAGGCTCCCATGTTGAGCGAGACCAGAGCCACGATCCAAGACCTCAAAAGGCGCTATGAGGCGCTAAGGGGGCATCTTTGACGTCCCTCGGCTCGAACGGATGCTCGAGGATCTGAACCAGGCCACCCTGGCTCCCGGATTCTGGAACGACAACGACAAGGCGCAGAAGACCCTGCGCAAGCGCGCTCAGGTCGAAGCCAAGCTCGACCTCGCGCAGAAGCTCGGCAAGGAGCTCGCGGATCTCGAGGAGTACCTCGAGCTCGGCGCCGCCGAGAACGACGACTCCGTGCTCGCCGACGCGGCCGCGCAGGCGACCGCGATCGGCGCGCGCGTCCGCAGAGCGGAGCTCGATCGCATGCTCTCCGGCCCGGCCGATCGGGCGAACGCGATCGTGAGCATCCACCCCGGCGCGGGCGGCACCGACGCGAAGGACTGGGCGTCGATGCTGATGCGCATGTACCTCCGTTGGTGCGAGAAACGCGGTTACAAGACCGAGATCCTCGACTTCCAAGAGGGCGACGAGGCGGGCATCGACGACGTCGCGTTCACCGTCGAAGGCGACGCGGCCTACGGCTACTTGCGTAGCGAGGTCGGCGTGCATCGCCTCGTGCGCATGAGCCCCTTCAACGCCGATCACACGCGGCAGACCGCGTTCGCGGCCGTCGAGGTCACGCCCGACGTGGACGACAACATCGACATCGTCGTCAACGACAAGGACATCGAGATCACGACGATGCGCGCCGGCGGCAAGGGCGGTCAGAACGTGAACAAGGTCGAGACCGCGGTGCGGCTCCGCCACCTGCCGACGGGCCTCAACATCGTGTGTCGCGCGGAGCGCAGCCAGCACCAGAACCGCGCGATGGCGATGAAGATGCTCAAGGCGAAGCTCTACGAGATGGAGCTCCAGAAGCGCGAGGCGGACGCGGCCGCCTACCAGGCGTCGAAGAGCGCGATCAACTTCGGCAGCCAGATCCGCAACTACGTCCTCGCTCCTTACCGCCTCGTGAAGGACGTCCGCACGTCGCACGAGTCCGGCGACGTCGACGCGGTGCTCGACGGCGATCTGGACGGCTTCATCGAGGACTATTTGATGGCGGCGGCGGGTGGCACCCTCAAGAAGGGCGGCATCCAGGAGGACGACGCATGAGCGACGCGACGAAGACCGCGAAGAAGCCGGGCAAGGACCACCCCGAGCACCACGTCGATCCCGCGGGGGAGGACGCCCTCATCGTCGCGCGCAAAGCGAAGACGCAGCGCGTCCGCGATCGGGGGGAGAACCCGTTCGCGAACGACGTGCTCGGCGGCTCGGAGCCTCTCTCGCGTCTCGCCGACGTCCGCGCGCACCACGCGGACGCGCGGAACGACGCGGGGCGGTACGACAAAGACGCGGTGCTCGCGCGCTCGAAGCGCTTCCGCGTCGCCGGCCGCATCATCTTCCTCCGCTCGTTCGGCGGCGGCGCCTTCATCAAGCTCCGCCAGGGCGGTCAGCGCGACGCCGTCGAGCTGCAGCTCTACTGCCAGAGCAAGCGCCCCGACGACGCCCCCGCGTCGCTCGCGGTGCTCGGCGAGCAGATCTCGCGGCTCGACGACCTCGATCTCGGCGACTTCGTCGAGGCCGAGGGCGTGAGCATGGCGACCGACAAAGGCGAGCTCAGCCTCAGCCCCGACAAGCTGCGCCTCCTCACGAAGGCGCACCGCCCTCTGCCCACCAAGACGAGCTTCAAGGACGTCGAGACGCGCTATCGCACGCGCTACGTCGACCTCGTCGCCAACCACGACGTCGCGACGACGTTCCGCGCGCGCACCTTCATCGTCGCCGCCCTCCGCGAGTGGCTCGACTCCCGCGACTTCCTCGAGGTCGAGACGCCCACGATGAGCCGCATCGTCGGCGGCGCGCTCGCCAAGCCGTTCAAGACGCACCACAACGCGCTCGATCTCGACCTCTTCATGCGCATCGCCCCCGAGCTCTACCTGAAGCGCCTCGTCGTGGGCGGGTTCGAGCGCGTGTACGAGATCGCGCGCTGCTATCGGAACGAGGGCCTTTCCACGCGGCACAACCCCGAGTTCACGATGCTCGAGTTCTACCAGGCGTACGCGACCTACGAGACCCTGATGGACCAGACCGAGGCGATGTTCCGCGCGGTCGATCAGCGGCTCGCCGAGCGCATGCCCGAGGCCCACGCGTCCTGGGTCGCGGCGCGCACGTTCTCTTTCGAACGCTTCGAGCGCATCTCGATGCGGAGGCTCGTGGACCGCGCCCTCGAGAAGGCCGGCCTGACCTCGGACGCGGCCATCGGCATCGTCGAGGACGACGCTCCGATCAAGGAGTGGGCGAAGATCGCCAAGGCGCAGGGTCGCGTCATCGACTGGTCCAACTTCAAGAAGGGCGCGACCAAATGCGAGAACGCGGGCGAGCGTCTCTTCTGCGAGTACGAGTACCTCGCCGAGCCCTTCCTCACCGCCGACTACCGCACCGCCGACGGCTCGAAGAGCGTGCCCGTCTTCGTCGTCGACTACCCCACCGAGGTCTCGCCGCTCGCTCGCAAGAAGGACGCGGATCCGAGCCTCACCGATCGGTTCGAGCTCTTCGTCGACGGCCGCGAGATCTGCAACGCCTTCAGCGAGCTCAACGACCCGGACGATCAGGCGTCGCGCTTCCAAGACCAGGTCGAGAAGAAGGCGCGTGGCGCGGACGAGACGATGGACTACGACGAGGACTACGTCCGTGCCCTCGAGCACGGCATGCCGCCCACCGCCGGGTTCGGCATGGGGGTCGATCGGCTCACGATGCTCTTGACCGGCGCCCCCTCGATTCGTGACGTGATCCTCTTCCCCCTCCTCCGCCCGGAGTGAACCTCTGAACCTCCAGCCCTCGACCTTCGGCTTCGTCCTCGTCGTCCTGGCGCTCTCCGTCGCACTCGTGGCGCAGGGGATCCGCCGGATGCGAGAGGCGTCCGCGCGCGAGAGCGTCCCCGAGGGCCAAACCAGCCCCTCGGGCGTCGTGGACCTCGACGCCGACGATCTCGCGCGGCTGAAGAGGCTCCGCATCAAGGAGATCGAGGGCTACGACGCGGCGGCGCTCCAGGGCGAGATCGAGAGGGGAGGGCGGTTCGTCGTCTTCCCCTACCTGTTCTCGGTCGGTGTGCTCACGTTCCTGCGCCGGTCGCGCGTGCACTTCGTGCCTTCGGGCGAGCGCGGTCTCCGCCTCGCGGCCCCCTACGTCTTGGTCTCGCTCTTGGGGCTGCTCGGCGTCCCGTTCGGTCTCTTCTACACGCCGATCTACATCGTGCGCTCGCTCCTCGGCGGCATCGACGTCACGCCGAAGGTGCTGCCGTTCCTGGCCGCGCGCGGCGCGGAGGGGTTCGTGCCTCCTCGTGCCCGAGACTGGGGGGCCTGGTTCTGGTGGGTCGGCGGCCTCTTCGGCCTCGCGTTCGCGTTCCTGTCGACGACGGCGCTCTCGAAGCCGCGCACCTCGACCGAGGCGTTTCAGCTGAAGGTCGAGATCGTCCGCTACGGCGCGCTCGGCGTCGGCGTCGTGTTCCTCGTGTTCGTCCTCGTCGCCGCGCTCCCGCTGGCCCTCGATCTCCTCGAGAAGCGGAGCTTCATCTCCTTCGTCGGCGCGCGCCACGTTCGCGCGACGAAGAGCGGCTTCCTCACCGTCATCTCGATCCTCTCGATCCTCGGTGTCTCGCTCAGCTCCTGCGCCCTCTGCTCGGTGACGAGCATCATGGGCGGCTTCGGCCACGATCTGAAGCGCAAGATCCTCGGCAACAACGCGCACGTGGTGATCGACACCACGAAGAACGGCGGCATCAACGGATGGGAGGACACGCTCTCGTCCGTTCGGCTCGCGGTCGGCGCGCGCGGCGGCGCGGCGACGCCGGTCGTCGCGGGCGATGCGATGGGCTCCAGCAACTCGAACACCGCGGGCGTCCTCGTGCGCGGGATCGATCCGGAGACGATCGGCCAGGTCATCGACCTGCGCGAGAACATCAAGTTCGAGAACGGCGGCGTCGGCAAATGGGAGTACCTCGAGGATCCCGAGAAGCTCGTGACCCTCCCGCCGGACGAGGTCGTCGGCAGGACGCCGAGCGGAGAGCCCATTCGAAGGGATCCCGGCTTCCAGTACCTCGAGCCGTCGATCCAAGATCAGGCCGTTCGTGACGCGCTGAAGAACCCGCTGCCCGTGAGGCCGGCGATCATCCTGGGCAAGGAGCTCGCGAAGTCGCTCCACGTGTACGTCGGCGAGGAGGTCACGCTCCTCTCACCGATGGGCGAGCTCGGACCGATGGGCGTCATGCCGCGCACGCGCAAGTTCCGCGTCGCCGCGATCTTCTACAGCGGCATGTACGAGTACGACGCGAGCCACGCGTACATCGACCTCAAGGTCGCGCAGACCTTCTTCGGGCTCGAGGGGAAGATCTCGCAGATCGACGTGCGCGTGCCGGAGCCCGAGAAGGTCGCCGAGTTCCGCGGCGCGATCGACAAGGCCATCGCCGACTCCCGCAACGTCGTGCGGCCCGACGGCGCTCCTCCCCTCGTCCCGCTCCGCCAGCGCGACTGGATGGAGATGAACAAGAACCTCTTCAGCGCCCTCAAGCTCGAGCGCATCGCGACGTTCATCATCCTCAGCATCGCCATCGCGGTCGCGAGCTTCTGCATCATCTGCACGCTGCTCTTGATGGTGACGGAGAAGGGCAAGCAGATCGCGATCCTCAAAGCCATCGGCGCGTCCGACGGCGCGATCATGCGCATCTTCATGCTCGAGGGGATCATCATCGGCGCGATCGGCACCGTGTTCGGCGTCGGGACGGCGCTGGCGTCGTGCACCGGCCTCATGTGGTTCGGCGTCCGCCTCGATCCCGAGGTCTATTACATCGACCGCTTGCCGGTGAACGTGGACCTCAAGGACTACGGCCTCGTCGCGCTCGCGGCGATGGTCATCTGCACCCTCAGCACCATCTACCCCGCCCTCGCCGCGTCGAAGCTGTCGCCGGTCGACGGTCTGCGCCACGAGTAATCGCGATGCCCGAGCCCCTCGTCGTCGTTCAAGACCTGCACAAGACCTTCCTCCACATGGGGCGCGCGCTCGAGGTCCTCCGGGGCATCGATCTCTCGATCGACGAGGGCGAGGTCGTCGCCATCGTCGGCTCCTCCGGCGCAGGCAAGAGCACGTTGCTCCACTGCATCGGCACGCTCGACATCCCCTCGAGCGGCAAGCTTCGGCTCGGGCGCGACGAGCTCACGGGGCTGAGCGGCGCCAAGCTCGCCGCGATCCGCAACCGCTTCATCGGCTTCGTCTTCCAGTTCCACCATCTCCTGCCGGAGTTCACCGCGCTCGAGAACGTGATGATGCCCGGCCTCATCCAGGGCCGGAGCCATCGCGACATGGAGGGCCCCGCGCTCTCCTTGCTCCGCGAGGTCGGCCTCGAGCACCGCGGCACGCACCGCCCGGGCGAGCTTTCGGGTGGAGAGCAGCAGCGCGTCGCCCTCGCGCGCGCCCTCGTGCTCTCTCCGAAGCTCATCCTCGCCGACGAGCCCACCGGCAACCTCGACTCGCACACGAGCGAGGGGATGCAGAACCTGTTCTTCGAGATGAACCGCCGTCACGGGACCACGATCGTGGTCGTCACGCACGACGTCGGCTTCGCGCGATCGATGCCGCGCGTCGTCACGATGAAGGACGGAAAGGTCGCGAGCGACGAGCGCCTCGGCGACTCGCCGTACAAGCGGGAAGCGGCGAAGGCCGCGAGCAAGAAGGTCGAGGCGGACGCGAGCGGGGAGACCGACGCGGACGCGAGCGAGAAGGGGGGCACGTCGCGCGCGGCCGGGCCGTCGAAGACCGAGGCGAAGACGATCCCCCCCGAGGACGAAGCGTCCGAGTGATTGGAGCGCGCGCGGCGCGCTGGGCTGCGCGTCGCCGTCAGTGGCCGCGCGGGCGACCCAGCTCGAAGCGCAGCGTGTCCTCGAGCGAAGGGTGCTCGAACGCGTACCCCGTCTCGATCAGTCGCTTCGGGGAGACGCGCTGGCTCGCGAGCACGGTCTCCCGGCCCATCTCGCCGAACGCGAGCTCGATCGCGGCGCGCGGGACGGGCAGGAACGCCGGGCGCCCGAGCACCTTCGCGAGCACCGACGTGAGCTCGCGGTTCGTGACGGGCTCGGGGCCGACGACGTTCACCGGGCCGCTCAGCGAGGGCGTCGCGAGGACGTGGTGAGCGGCGTAGACCGCGTCGGTGAGCCCCACGAAGCTCATGTACTGTCGCCCGTCGCCCACGCGTCCGCCCATGCCGAGCTGGAAGAGCGGGAGGAGCTTCGCGAGCGCGCCGCCCTTCGGGCTCAGCACGACGCCGAACCGGAGGCACGCCACGCGGATCCCGGCGTCGCTCGCCGCCGACGTCGCGCCCTCCCAACGGCGGCACACGTCGGCCAGGAAGTCGCTCCCCGGAGCGCTGTCCTCCTCGAGCGGCTCGTCGCCGCGGCTGCCGTAGATCCCGATCGCGCTCGCCGAGAGGAGCACGCGGGGCTTGCGGTCGAGCCCCGCGATCGCCTTCGACAGCAGCTCGGTGCTCGACGCGCGGCTCTCCACGATGCGGCGCTTCCGCTCGTCGGTCCAGCGGCCCGCGCTCACGTTCTCCCCGCTCAGGTGAATCACCGCGTCGGCGCCCTCGAGCGCGCGCGCGTCGATCGTGCCCGCGGCCGGATCCCAGGCGATCTCGCCCGCGCCGCGCGGCGCTCCTCGGACGAGGCGCACGACCTCGTGCCCGCCGGTCTCCAAGAACGCGGTGAGCGCCGTTCCGACGAGGCCGCTCGCGCCGCTCACGACGACCTTCATTCGGCCGAGGTTCTTCGCTTGCTCGTGCCTCATCACGTCTCCCCGGGTGCGCGCGTGTCGAAAGTCGAACGTGCGCTCGAGCGTCGACTCGACCCATCGCCCCAAGGTCGCCGAGCCCAGCTTGCCGAACGGCAGAGCGTACTCGATGTCGTCGGTGAGGCTCGCCTTTGCGCCTCGGGGCTCGACGACGTGCGTGTGCTCCCAGCGCGCGAACGGCCCCTCGACCTGTTCGTCGACGAAGGAGCGGTTCGGCTCGAGCTTGGTGTGACGCGCGCGCCAGCGCAGCGGGACGCCCGCGCGCCGCATCCCGAGCGTCACCTCGCGCCCGGGCTCGATGCCTCCGCCGCCCGCGAGCACCCTCGTCGCATCCCACGGCGGCAGGAGTCGCTCGAGCGCGCCGCGTCGACTGTGCCACGCGAACAACGCGCTGGCCTCGACGGGGATGTCGCTTCGCTTTCGAAAATGAGCCATGACCCTCATTGCAATGTATATGGCTTGTTCATTGTTTGTCTAGGCTTTGATTGGGATGAACGTCGGCCTCGATCGGGCGATCACCGGCGCGGCAGCCGCAGGCGGGCCCACGCCTCCGTGGCGCTGCGAACGGCCGTCGGGGAGGCCCGTCGCGAAGCCCGTCACGAAGCCCATCGCAAACGGGCCCATCGCGAAGGGGCCCATCGCGAAGGGACCCGTCAGGGAAGGGGCAGGGCGAGCACCTGGCGGCCCTCTTCCAAGCCGAGATGCATCTGAGATGCGTCATCGAGCTGGATACGATCGCCGTGCATCTTCACCTGTGCCAGCGTCGCGCGGAAGAACGGCGGCACCTCGAACTCGACGGCGACGAGCGCCCGGCTCGACCCCTCCGTCGCCGTCGTGGCGATCGGCGCCCCGACGGTGCAGCGCCGCGTGTCTCGCACGGGCTGGATGTCCTCCATCGCGGCGAAGAAGTGCGGGCCTCCGTCGAAGGGATCGACGCGGTCTGCGTAGCGGAAGCCGATCCGACGCAGCATCTTCTCCACGCCGCGGGTCTGCGCGCCCACCTTGCCGATGACGTCCTGCGCCTCCTTCGGCAGGAGCGTCGCGTAGACGGCGCCGTCCGGGAACAGCCCCCGGATGAACTCCTTGTTCTTCTTCGAGAGGACGTCGGCCTCGGCGTAGCTCATCTCCGTGAACTTGCGGCCGAGCGCCTCCCACAGGTGGCTCGTGCCGTCGGGCTCGAGGGGCGGCAGCAGCTCGGCGACGACCTCGTCCTTGAAGAGCTCGCGGTGCCCCGCCATGTAGAGGAACCGCACGTACGAGATGAGCGAGCCGAGCCGCTCGGGCGCCGTCCGGTACGCGGGATCCATGACGAGGCCGCCGATCTCGGTCGGGCCGTCGTACGAGTAGCCGATGCGCAGGAGCTTGTGGTGGAAGTGCCGATCGATGGTCGCCGAGTACTTCTCCTCGGCGATGACGTCGAAGTAGATGTACGGCGCCGCGCGGCGCCCGAGCTGAGCGAGGATCATCGACGTGCCGATGATGCGGTCCGCCTCGCAGTCGACGAGCACGAACACGTACTCGCGCTCGCTCTTCGCCTTGATGGCGCCCGTGAAGCTCTTGAAGCTGAGATCGACGATCTCCTCGATCCGCTGCTTGTCGTTCGGCAGGTTCACGGAGTTGAGGTGCACCGCGATGCGATGCAGCTGCTCTTCGTCCCCGGGAAGAAGCGCGCGTATCTCGAACCGAGCCATGCGGCGCGGGAGCCTAGTACAGCCCGCGCTCGAAGGATCGGGAATCGGGCCGTCCGCCGCCCGGCCGGCCTCTCACTGGGGGCAGCAGGTGCTCGTCCAGCCGACGCCGATGTCTCTCTTCTTGCAGCCCGAGGACGCGACGACGGGCTCGCGCGCCTGGAAGGTGCCACCCCGCCACGTGTACGAGACCGGGTAGCCCGGGTAGTGCTTGCAGTCCTCGTCGAACTCCGGCGAACGCGTCTTCACCGGGGTCTCGTGCGCCACGTCCTTCTTCGGCTCGGTCGGCTCGGCCGAGGCGCGCGTGTCGAGCGCGGCAGGGCGCTGCGCGGGGCAGGGGGGGACGCCGGCTTCGCCCGTGCCGCAGGTCGCGCGCGGCACCGCGTCGTGGGGAAGCGCGCAAGCCTCGCCCGAGACCGTGCTCCCCTCGGGGCACGCGATCGGTGTCACCGACCTCGCGCACCGGATGCCGAGCGACGCGCTGTGCTCGTCGGGCCGATAACGATTGCGCAGCTCGTTGTGCAGCCACTTCGGGAATCGCCTGCTCCAGCTGCCGCCGCGGTAGACCTTGAACTGCCCCGTCGCGAGCTCGTCGGGGTAGGGACCGAACCAGCTCGAGGTCCACTCCCACACGTTGCCGCTCACGTCGTAGAGACCGAACGCCCCCGGAGCGAACGAGCCGACGGGGCAGCTCCCGCCCTCGTGCATGTAGCAAGCGCGTGTCTTGTCGGGTGGCTCTTCGCCCCAGGAGAACGTGCGCTGCTCGGCTCCGCCGCGCGCCGCGTATTCCCACTCCCGCTCGGTCGGGAGGCGCTTGCCGGCGAAGGCGCAGAACGCCTCCGCGTCGTGGTGATCGACGCAGTTCACGGGGTGCTTTCCGCGGTCCCCGAACTTCACGTTGCAGAAGGGGTTGTCGTCCTTCGGGGCTGCGCACTTCTTCTCGGCCACGCAGCGTGCGTACGCGTCCATCGTGACCTCGGTGCGGTCGAGCGCGAAGCGCGCGACGGCGACCTGGTGCGGGGGGCTGTCGTCCTCCCCCGTGCCCCCCATGCGGAAGATGCCCGCAGGGATCACCACCATGTCTTCGCCGGGGCTCGCGGCGGAGCCTTCTCCCTTCGCCGCGGCGGAGGCGGAGGCGGAGGCGGTCGCGGTCGCGGAGGCTCCTGCGGTCGCGCTCGCGCTCGTCGACGGAGCCTCGCTCTTCTGGGAAGCGGCGCTCTTCGCGCCGTCCGGGGCGGCGCTCGGCGCGGCCTTCGAGCAGCCCGCGAGGAGGGCCGCACCGAGGAAGAGGCGGAGGCGCGTCATGCGCGCGCGATTATCCGTCCCGGTGGTCGACGCCGCCAACTTCGGCGCTCATCCTCGCGCCGCCCCGAGCGCGCGATCCATCTCGGCGAGAGGCGCCTCGCGACCCGTGTAGAGCTCGAACTGCGCCGCGGCTTGATGGAGCAGCATGCGGCCCCCGTGCACGACGTTCGCGCCGCGCCGCCGAGCACCGAGCACGAGGGCGGTCTCGAGCGGCTTGTAGACGATGTCCATCACCGTCCAGCGCGCGTCGAGCCCTTCGAGGTCGACCGGGCTCACGCTCGGACCCTCGACGTCCATCCCGACCGACGTCGCGTTCACGAGCACGTCGAAGCGCGCAGGCAGGCTGCGCGCCTCCGACCAGCCGACCTGCTCGGCCTGCGCCTCCCGCGCGAGCGCGGCAGACTTCACCTCGTCGCGGTTCGCGACGGAGACGGACGCGCCCGCGCCCAAGAGCCCGTGCACGACGGCGCGCGCGGCCCCTCCTGCGCCGAGCACGAGGCAGCGGGCGCCTCGCACGGGGCGCGCTTCCTCGAGCGCGCGCACGGCGCCGGCGGCGTCCGTGTTGTGCCCTCGCAGCGTGCGATCGTCGTTGACGATCGTGTTCACGGCCCCGATGCGCGCCGCGAGTGGATCGAGATCGTCGAGCATCGGCACGACCTCGCGCTTGAACGGCATGCTCACGCCGAGCCCGCGAATGCCGAGCGCGCGCATGCCGTCGAGCGCCGCGCGCAGATCGGCGCCGTCGAGCGCGAAGGGCGCGTACACGAACGGGAGCCCGAGCGCTTCGTAGCCGGCTCGGTGCATCGCCGCGCCGAGCGCCACCGGGTGGAGCGACAGCGAGCCGCACACCGTGATCGGGGACTTGCTCTTCACCTCGCCAACCTATCCGGCGGAAGGTCGTTTACAAGATCCCTGACCGTCGGCGATGCTCTGCCCATGTCCTCGCATCGGGGAGCGCTGCTCCCGCTGGTCGCCCTCCTCGCGACCCTCACGCCCTCCCTCATCGCCTGCTCGAGCTCGACGCCGAACGCGCAGAACGCCGACGGCGACACCGCGCCCCCGGACAGCAGCGCTCCGCGCGCGGCACCGCCTCCGAGCGCCGCGCCCGACACCGGGCCGCAGTCGCTCACCGCCACCGATCGGGAGCTCACGCCCCGCGACTGCGAGGCGCTCGGCGGCCGCTATCACGAGCTCGTCGTCTCCGACGAGTCGAAGAAGCTCGATCCGAAGCTCACGGACAAGCAGCGAGAAGACGGTCGTGACGCCATCAGCAAAGGCGCCACGCTGCTCTCGGATCGATGGATCGAGAGCTGCGTCAGCTCGCTCGTCGGCAAGTTCGCGAGCGAAGAGGCGCTCCGCTGCGCGATGAGCGCGAAGAGCGTCTCGGCGTTCGACGTCTGCCTGAACGGACCGGAAACCCCGCCTCCGCCGAAGAAGTGACCCTGGCTCCTTCTCCGCGAGCCCGCGCGGTCGTGCGCCGCTTTGCGCCTTGGCGGCGACGAGCGAGGGGCCGTAAGATGAAGACATGGACATCCCGCCGAGCGACGAGGCGTGGCTCGAGAGCCAGGTGAAAGAGGCGCTCGCGCCCTACGCCGACAAGCTCGGCGCCGCCGACCTCGCGTGGATGCGCGAGCAGCTCCTCGACCGGCTGCGCACCGACCGCTCGCTGGCCTTGCTGGCGCATCGCGCGCAGCCCCGCACGGTCGACGAGAGCGGCGAGATCTTCTACGGCGGCGCGCCGGCGGAGCTCTCGAAGGCTCGGCGCTCGGGCGGTGACGGCTAGTCGCCCCCATGAGCGAGCCGAGCGACAGGGAGCCGCCGCTCTTCTCCGAAGGTGACACGGTCGTCGACGCGACGGCGCCCGCGGTCTTCGACGCGCCCGAGACCCAGCTCGACGGGCCGTCGGACGGCCCGGCGCACTTCGACGAAGGTCCCACCGTGGTCGGTCGATCCGAAGCGGAGATCGAGTCTCTGGTGCAACAGGGTCTCGTCATCGTCGCGCCGCTCGCGCGGAAGGTCGCGCAGCACGTGCGCCGACTGAGCGACGTGGACGAGCTCGCGTCGGTCGGCAGGACCGCCCTCTTCGACGCGGCGCGATCGCACGACGCCACGCTCTCGCCGTTCCTCCCGTACGCGACGAACAAGATGCGCTGGGCGATGATCGACTCCGTGCGCCGCGTCCGCGGCCGCTCCGAGGCGGCCCGCGCCACCGCGCTCGCGGCGCTGCAGCGGGTCGCCGAGGCGCCCAGCGACGCCGCGTCCGACAAGCTCGACTCCGAGGAGGCCTACCGCGCCGCGCTGAAGAAGCGCCTCGCCGCCGACGCCGCCGCGCTCTTCGTCGGCCTCGTCTCGACGCCGGTCGAGGCCTCCACCGAGCCCGACGAGAGCCCCGACGTCCTCTTGATGCGCCGGCGCGCCGCGAACGCGCTGCGAGACGCGATGGGCAGGCTCCCCGAGCGCCACCGAGAGATCGTCGAGCGACACTATTTCGGCGGAGAGCGCTTCGATCACATCGCCGAGAGCATGGGCGTGTCGAAGAGCTGGCTCAGTCGCCTGCACGCGCAGGCGATCGAGCTGCTCGGCGAGGCGCTGCGCGAGCACTAGTCGCGTCCGGTCCCGCGAGAGGGGCACACGACTCGTTGCGCGCGCGCCGCGTCTCGCTTACGCCGACGCATCCGCGTGGGTCGCCGGCAGGGGTCGGGACCGACTCGGAGGATTGGGCCGAGCGCCCGAGGGACGGAGACAACCAAATGCGACTCGAAGACGCGAAGATCATCGTGACCGGCGGCGCCCAAGGGCTCGGCCGCCATTTCGCCAAGCGCATCGCCGAGGCGGGCGGCCAGGTCGTCGCCGGCGACGTGAACGAAGAGGGCCTGCGCTCGCTCGCCGAAGAGGCGAAGGGCGACAAGGGCAAGGTCTTCGTCCGCAAGCTCGACGTCGCGGACGAGGCCGACGTCGCGTCGTTCGTCGACTTCGCGCAGAAGGAGATGGGCGGCCTCAACGGGCTCGTCAACAACGCCGGCATCCTCCGCGACGGCCTCCTCGTGAAGAAGGACCGGGAGACCGGCGCCATCTCCAAGCTCTCGAAGGCCGATTGGCAGCGCGTCATCGACGTGAACCTGACCGGCGCGACGCTCATGGTGCGCGACGTCGTCGCGAAGATGGCCGAAGCGGGGACGAAGGGCGTCGTCGTCAACATGAGCTCCATCGCACGTCACGGCAACCGTGGTCAGTCGAACTACGCTGCGGCGAAGGCGGCCCTCGCGACCAACACCAAGACGTGGGCCCTCGAGTTCGCTCGCTTCGGCGTCCGCGTCGGCGCGATCGCGCCCGGCATGGTCGAGACGCCGATGACGCAGGGCATGAACCAGAAGGCGCGGGACGCGCTCGTCGCTTCGATCCCGGTCGCCCGCATCGGCGTGCCCGAAGACATCTGGCTGGCCGTGAAGTTCGTGATCGAGTGCGAGTACTTCAACGGCCGCACCATCGACGTCGACGGCGGCCTCTCGATGTGACGGGAGCCGCGTGACGGCGTCGCCGCCCCGAGCGGCGCGTCTCGCGCGTTCGAGGAGGCGGGAGCCAAGGCGAATCAGTCGCCTCTCTCCCGCCTCGATCGTTTCCATCGCCGAAAGGTCTTGAATCCGGCGTTCTTGAAAGCTACATTCATCATCGTTATGTACGTGTGCTGCTGCTTGGCGGTCACAGACGCGGAGATCGAGGCTCACATCCGGGCGGGGGCGAGCTCGCTCGAGTCGGTGATGCTGTGCTCCCGCGCGGGGACGCGCTGCGGTTCGTGCCGCTCCGAGATCGCCGCGATGATCGCCGCGCACGGACCCTCGTCGCCCGTGCCGGGGCCCGACGCTCGCTCGGACGTGCGCGTCGGGGGCGATGGGCGGCATCACCTGGCGGTCACGTCCGCCGACGCTCGACCGATCCCGAGCCCAGACGGAGACGCGTCGCAGTCCGCGGCTTGAGGGCCGCGGCGCTCGATCTGCCACGTCCGGTCGGCCCGGCGCGTCGGCGTTCGTGGCCGCGCCGACCGCGTCCGGCTGCGCGCTCGGCCGACGTTCACTCATCGATTCTACGTTGTAATTGAAGTTAAATCGTCAATGTATCTTCCTCGCAAATTGGCGTTGAAGATGCTTTTCAACTCCCCGAGCGCTGCGGAGGCTTGACCGCGACCCCCGCCGCGACTCACCTAGGGGCGAACCGAGGACCGTCATGAAGGGCTCCAAAGAAGTCATCGAGGTACTGAACGAGGTCTTGGCCGGCGAGCTCGTCGCCATCAACCAGTACTTCCTGCACGCGAAGATGTGCGAGAACTGGGGCTTCAAGACGCTCGCGGCGAAGATCCGCGCCGAGTCGATCGACGAGATGCGCCACGCGGACATCATCGTCCAGCGGATCCTGTTCCTCGAGGGGCTCCCCAACCTGCAGCGCCTCGACAAGCTCCACGTCGGCCAGAACGTCCCCGAGCAGCTGAAATGCGACCTCGCGTTGGAGCACGAAGCGCTGAAGCGTTTGAAGAGCGGCATCGCGATCTGCCGAGAGAACGTCGACCGCACGAGCGAAGAGATGCTCGTCGCCATCCTCGCCGCGGAGGAGGAGCACGTCGACTGGATCGAGACGCAGCTCGGCCTCATCAAGGATCTCGGCGAGAAGCACTACCTGTCGCAACAGCTCGGCGTCTGAGTCGAGCTTCGGGGGCTGCGTCGCTTGACGCGGACGCCGACTCCGCAAAAACTCGGCACGAGTCGAGACGCCCATGCCCAAGATCCTCGTAGTCGACGACCAGCGCAACATGCGCACGACGCTCGCCATCATGCTGCGAGGCGCCGGCTACGAGGTGGAGGAGGCGAGCGACGGCGCGCAGGGCGCGGACCTCGGCGCGAAGGGCGCCTACGACCTCGTGCTCACCGATCTCCGGATGGGCTCGCACGACGGCATCAGCGTGCTGCGCGCGATCAAGGAGAGCGACGCGAAGACCGAGGTCATCGTCATGACCGCGTACGGCACGATCGAGAGCGCGGTCGAGGCCATGCGGCTCGGCGCGTTCGACTACATCCAGAAGCCGTTCACGGAGCAGGAGCTGCTCGTGAAGGTCGAGCGCGCCGTCGATCAGCGCCGCCTCCAGGGTCAGGTCCAGCTCTTCGCCACCGAGTTCAAGGAGAAGTACAAGTTCGAGAACATCGTCGGTCGCTCGCAGGCGATCCGCGACGTGCTCGGCCGCATCGTGAAGGTCGCGCCGACCGACGCGACGGTCCTCATCCAAGGCGAGAGCGGCACCGGCAAGGAGCTCGTCGCGAAGGCGATCCACGCGAACAGTCGACGCGCCGATCGCCCCTACGTCCCGGTCAACTGCGCCGCCATCAGCGAGACGCTCCTCGAGAGCGAGCTGTTCGGTCACGCGCGCGGCTCGTTCACCGGCGCGATCTCCGCGCGCAAGGGCCTCTTCGAGGAGGCCGACGGCGGTACGTTCTTCTTCGACGAGATCACCGAGACCCCGCCCGCGTTCCAGGCCAAGCTGCTCCGCGCGATCCAGGAGAACGAGATCCGACGCATCGGCGAGAACAAGCCGGTGCGCGTGGACGTCCGGATCATCGCGGCCACGAACCAAGATCTGATGGCCGCCGTCGCCGAGAAGCGGTTCCGCCAAGATCTCTACTACCGCCTCAACGTCGCGCGCTTCATCCTGCCTCCGCTGCGTGAGCGACGCGAGGACATCCCGGTGCTCTTCAGCTTCTTCCTCGACAAGTACAACCGGAAGATGAACCTGCGCGCGAAGCCCGGCGACGGCGTGATGGAGGCCCTGATGGCCTACGACTACCCGGGCAACATCCGCGAGCTCGAGAACATGGTCGAGCAGGCGGTCGCGCTCTCCGGCGGAGGCGCGATCTCGGTCGACGACATCCTGCCGACGAGCGTCGCGCCGCCGCGCCCCGCGACGAGCGGCAAGACGCTCGCCGACGTCGTCGACGGCGCGGAGCGCCAGGCCATCGAGACCGCGCTGCGAGACAGCGACGGCAGCCGCGAGAAGGCCGCCGACTCGCTCGGGATCAGCGCGACCACGCTGTGGCGGAAGATGACCCGGCTCGGCATCGTCTACCCCGTGGCCTGAGGTCGGCGTGGCCCCGTCGCCCGTTCGCGCATTGCGACGACGAAGCGCCGGATTTCAGATCTGAAAGGGCCAAGAGCGCGCACCGCCGGAAATTCGCGGAAGTCGTGGGCGAACGCGGTGGCCAATCATTTGCTTGTCTTCACGTCCGTGCCGCGGATCCTGATCGTCGACGACGAAGAGAACCTCCGCCGGAGCCTCGCGCTAGGGCTCAAGGTCGAGGGCTTCGACACGATCCAGGCGGGCTCCGGCGTCGAGGCCATCGAGCTGCTCGATCGCGGGCTCCTCGTCGACGCGGCGCTTGTCGACCTGATGATGCCCGGGCTCAACGGGCTCGACGTCGCTCGCCACATCACGCGCGCGCATCCCGAGGTCGTCACGATCCTCTGCAGCGCCTACCACCTCTCGCTGAGTCAGCTCGATCGGTCGAACTGCGGCGCCATCGGCTTCGTGCCGAAGCCGTACTGCATGGCCGAGCTCACCGCCTATCTGCGCGAGCGCGTCGTGCCGAAGCCGGCCTCGTCGAGGCGCGCGCACCTCAAAGAGAGCGCCTGACCCGCGGCCGCCGCGAGCTGTGCTAGAGAGCGGGGCTTGCGCGTCGCCGAGCTTTCCTACGAGCTGCCGAAGGAGCTCATCGCACAGCGCCCGCCGGAGGAGCGCGACGGGGGACGTCTGCTCGTGCTGGGCGAGGAGGGCGGGCTCTCGGACGCGCTCGTCCGCGATCTGTCCGATCACATCCCGCCTGCCGCGCTCGTCGTCGTCAACGACACCTTGGTCGTCGCCGCCCGGTTGCTCGGCAAGAAGGCGGCCTCGGGGGGAAACGTCGAGCTCTTCCTCCTGAGGGCGCTCGACGTGCACGCCGACGGATCGCGGGGGCGCTATCGGGCCATGGCGCGCTCCTCGAAGCCCCTGCGCTCGGGGGCGACGATCGAGATCGGCAGCATCGAGGCGACGATCCTCTCGGAGCGGGGCCCAGGTCGACGCGAGGTCGACGTCGAGCTCGCGACGCGCGACGGCTCCTCGCTGGCAGCGGCGATCGACGCCGAGGGCCACGTGCCGCTTCCTCCCTACGTCGATCGCGCGGACGACGCGGCGGATCGCGCTCGCTACCAGACGGTCTATGCGCGCGTGCCGGGCGCGGTCGCGGCGCCCACCGCGGGGTTTCACCTCTCCGAGCGCGTGATCGAGCGGCTCCGCGCGCGCGGCGTGGAGATCGCGGCGGTCACGCTCCACGTGGGCCTCGGCACCTTCGCGCCCGTGACCGTCGACGACCTCGACGAGCACGACATGCACGAGGAGGTGTTCTCCGTCGGCGACGAGGTCGTGGACGCCGTGGCCCGCGCGAGGGCGCGCGGCGCCCCCGTGGTCGCGATCGGCACGACGGTGGTCCGAGCGCTCGAGAGCGCACGAGACCCACGGCGCGTGGGCTTGGTGCGTCCCGTCGATGGTGTAACAAAGATTCTGATACAACCTGGATACGAGTTTTCCGTCGTCGACCATCTCCTCACGAACTTCCACCTCCCGCGCTCGACGCTCCTCGCCCTCGTCGCCGCCTTCGCGGGGCGCGAGCGCGTCCTCTCGGCTTACGCGCACGCGGTGAACCAGCGCTACCGCTTCTTCTCTTACGGAGACGCGATGCTGCTCTCGCGGACCCCTCTCCCCCGAGGCACGGGCGATCGATGAGACCCACGACCCCGGGCTACGCGTTCCGAGAGACGAGCCGATCGGGCAACGCCCGCACGGGCGAGCTCACGACGCCGCACGGCGTCGTCGAGACGCCCACGTTCATGCCCGTCGGCACGCAGGGATCCGTCAAGACCCTCTCGCCCTTCGAGGTGGCCTCGACCGGCGCCCGCATCGTGCTCGGCAACACCTACCACCTGTGGCTGCGGCCCGGGGCGGAGGCCATCGCGCACGCGGGAGGGCTGCACGCTTTCACCAAGTGGCCGCACGCCATGCTCACCGACTCCGGCGGATTCCAGGCGTTCTCGCTCGCCGAACGTCGGTCGGCCACCGAGGACGGCTTCTCGTTCCGATCCCACCTCGACGGATCGAAGCGCCACCTCTCGCCCGAGGAGGCCATGCGCGTCCAGGGGCTCATCGGCGCGGACATCGCGATGCAGCTCGACGTCTGTCCGCCCGGCGAGAGCGCGCGAGAGGAGCTCGAGCGGGCGTGCGCCACGACGACCCGCTGGGCGAAGCGTTGTCTCGCGGCGAAGCGGCCCGAGCAGGCCGTCTTCGGCATCGTCCAAGGGGGCTGCGATCGGGCGCTGCGGCGGGCCCACATGGATGAGCTCGGCGCGATGCCGTTCGACGGGCTCGCCCTCGGAGGCTTCTCGGTGGGTGAGCCGATCGAGCGCATGCACGAGGTCGTCGGCGACGTGGCGAGCGCGCTCGATCCCGAGCGCCCGAGGTACCTGATGGGCGTCGGGACGCCGAAGGATCTCGTCATCGCGATCGCGGCCGGCGTCGACATGTTCGACTGCGTGCTGCCGACGCGAAACGCGCGCAACGGGCAGGCGCTGCTCCGCCGCGGACGCGTCGTCATCAAACAGGCGAAGTACAAGGACGACCTCGGTCCGCTCGACGACGAGTGCCCGTGCCCGACGTGCGCCGCCGGCTACTCGCGCGCCTACCTGCGCCACCTGTACCTCGCCGGCGAGATCCTCGCGCTGCGCCTCTTCTCCGAGCACAACCTGTTCCTCTACGGACAGCTGACGCGCGAGGCTCGGGCCGCGATCCGCGAGGGAGCGTTCTCCGCGTTCGCGGCTCGCTGGGCCGACGCGGGCGCACGCGATCTCGGCTGACGCGAGCGGTCTCGTCGATCGGCGCCCCGCACGAAGGGGCTCGGCCGCGAGCGCCTCGGGCGAGCGGTGGAGCGCGCGCCACGGCCCTATCGCCCGTGCGGCGAAGCGGGCTAGATTGGGAGTAGCGCACTCAGATGACCCAGGACGAAAAGAAGACCATCGGTCGCATTCTGCTCGAACAGCGTGCCATCTCCCCCGACAAGCTCGACCGCGCCCTCTCGCAGCATGTCCCCGGCGACGTCCCGCTGGCGAGTCGGCTGACGGAGCAGGGGCTGGTGAGCGAGCTCGACGCGCTGAAGGCGCTCTCGACCCAGCGCGGCGTGCCCGGGATCGATCTCAACCAGGTGCTCGTGAAGCTCTCCGACCTCGACGCGGTGCCGCGCGACGTCGCGGCTCGGCACAAGGTCTTCCCGGTGCTCTGTCGCGAAGATCGGATCTTCTGCGCGATGGCGCACCCCGAAGATCGAAAGGTGCTGGAGGAGCTCGAGTTCTCCACGGGCAAGCGCGTGTTCGCGTACATCGCGCTGGAGGCAGTGCTCGTGCGAGTGCTGCGCGAAGCCTACGATCTCAAGGAGAAGGGCGAGAGCTACTACGTTGGGCCCGCTTGTCCCGAGGAGGTCCTCGCGCGAACCGGCGTGCCCCGCCCGGCGAAGCCCGCGAAGCCTCCTCCGCCGAAGGCACGCGCCGCTCTCAAGCCGACCGACGCGGAGCCGAGCGCGCCCATGTTTCCGAGGGCGCCCGAGCGCGAGCGGCGCTTCAGGCCGTCGTCATCGGGCATCCCGCTCCAGCGCGAGCAGGTCGTCGTCGACGACACCATGCGCAAGCTCGTCGACGAGCAGGTCACCGAGGCAGACTTCGGCGACGAGAGCGAGGAGACGCTCGAGCCGCCGACGTCGAGGTCGCCCGAGAAGCCCGGAGCGAAGAAGATCTTGGTGGTCGACGACGAGGCCGAGATCCGCAAGCTCCTCCGTCGCGTCCTCGAGGACCGCGGCTACCAAGTCGTCGAGGCGGATCGCGGCAAGCTCGCGCTCCAGCTCGTGAAGCTCGAGTCACCGGATCTCATCGTGCTCGACGCGATGCTCCCCGAGGTGCACGGCTTCGACATCGCGCGACGCATTCGAGGCTCCACGCGCTACGGGCACGTCCCCGTCATCATGATCTCGGCGGTCTACCGGGGTTGGCGGATCGCCGAGGACGTGAAGGCGAGCTACGGCGTCGACAGCTACATCGAGAAGCCCTTCCGCGTAGCGGACGTCGTCGCGGCCGTCGATCAGGGGCTGACGGCGAAGCGCGAGAAGGTCGACGTGGAGCGGATCTCGAAGGAGGCCGAGCGGCTGCTCGAAGAGGGCGTCGCGGCCTACAAGGCGGGGCAGCTCGATCGCGCGACGGAGCTGCTCGAGGCCGGCGTGAAGGTCGATCCGCTCGCGTACCGACTCCGCTTCCACCTCGGCTTGCTCTACGGCAAGCGAGGAAACCTCTACGACGCGATCGAGCAGCTCGAGCGAGCCCTCGAGATCCAAAGTAAGCACTTCCCGTCGATGAGAAACCTCGCGATCCTCTATCAACAGGCCGGCTTTCGGAACAAGGCGGTCGAGGCGTGGGAGCGGGCGCTCGCGATCGCGCCCGACGAGGCGACGAAGAAGGCGATCAAGGACCATCTCCTCTCGCTCTTCTGACGGCCGCCGACCGGCCTTGTGTCGCCGGTGTATTGGTCCGTTCACGTGTGGAGATGGCTCAGGTCACCGCGCGCGCACGGTGGGACGCAGACGGCTCGGCGCTTCGTAAAGAGGTGCCCTCGAGCGGCGATTGGTCTAAGCTTGAAGACCCTGGGCCCGGAATGAAGTTCGTCTGCGAGAACTGCAAAGCCAAGTACCAGATCGGTGACGACAAGGTCGCCGGCAAGACGCTGCGGATGAAGTGCCGGCGATGCGGGCACATGATCCAGGTCAGCGCGACGGTCACCGAGAGCTCGGTCTCCAAGCTCAACCCGACGCTGCCGCACCCTCACGAGGCGAGCGCGGCGCCCGATCGCGCGCCGCCGGCGCCCGTCGCCGATCTCACGGGAGACGTGGGCGGCTCGCAAGACGACGAGTCGGCGACGGTGGTCCGTCCATCGCCGTTCTTCTTGCGCCAGACGGGGACCTCACCTGCCGCGCGCGCCTCGGTGCCGCGGATCGTGCCGCCCGCGCGCCCGAGCCGGGCTTCGGTGCCACCGGCTCCCGGCGCGACCCCCGGGCCGCAGCCGGGCATCGGCTCGCCACGACCGAGCGCGGTCGGTGCGTCACGCCCCCCCGCGCCAGCGCGTCCGATCGGGGTGGGACCCCTCGCTGCGCGCGCCGCGGCCCTCGGGGCTGCGTCCGCCGGCTCGGCACCCGGCGTCGCCGGCGCCGGACCGGCTTCGGGGCCGCGTCCCCTCTCGACCCCGCCGCCGTCTGCCGGCCTCTCGGGCGGCTTCTCGCGCGCGGTCGCCGAAGCGCCCGCCGTGCCGAGTCACGCCCCTCCGACGGAGGATTGGTACGTCGGCGTCGGCGGCGTCCCGCTCGGGCCCGTGCGCCTCTCCGTCATCCGCGAGAAGGCCGCCGCAGGAGCCGTCGACGGTGATTCGCTCGTGTGGCGCGAGGGCTTCGAGGAGTGGCAGCCGCTCAAGACGTTCCCCGCGCTGCTCTCGCTCGTCGACGAGGCGCGCTCGGTGCGGCAGAGCCGCTCCCTCACGCCCGTACCGCCCGTGGGGACGCCCGCGCCGAAGCCTGCGAACGGCCACGCGCATCGCGAGAGCACCCCCGCGCCCGACGTGAGCCCCTTCGCCACCGCCGCGAACGGCGTCGCTGCCGGCCTCGGTTCGAGCCCTGCGACGAACGGCGCGATCCCCGGTGCGATCCCGACCCCCGCGACGAGCGTTCCCTTCTCGCTCGTCACGCCCGCAGGCGCGCGCCCCGACGTCGCGTCCGATCCGTTCGCTGCTCCGAAGCCGTCCGACGACCCCGCCGACCCGCTCGCGCTCGGCGCGCTGACGCGTGAGCCGATCATCGCGACCCGCGGTGGCTTCGGCGACGACGCGCTTCGCTCTTCGGTGGCGCCGCCCGTCAGCGCGCCGCCCGAGCGCAAGCGCGGCGTCCACCCCATGGCGTGGGCCTTCGTCGCCATGTGCGCGGCCTTCGGCGGCGTCGCTGCGTGGGCTGTGTTCCTCCGAAAGCCGGAGACCATCGTCATCCAAGCGTCCGGCGCGCCCGTCACGACGACCGCCGCGGCGCCGCTCGGGCCTGCGCCTCCCGCGCCGCCGACCGACCTCCCCTCCGCGACCCCCGCGTCCTCCGTCGCGACCGGGCCGAGCAACCAAGGAACGGGCTCGGTGGGCAACGCGGGCACGTCGAGCAAGACCCCGAAGACCGAAGCGTCCAGCGCTCCGCCGTCGAACTTCGACAACAGCGGCTTCTCCGCCGGAGGCCCGTCGAGCGGACCCGACGCGAACGCGACCAAGGGCTCGGGCTCTGGCCAGCTCTCCGAGGGAGAGATCCAGGGCGTCGTGAACCGGAGCAAGCCGGGGATCACCCGTCGCTGCTGGGGACCCGCCTACGACGCGCGCGACTCGAACGCCGGCAAGAGCGCCAAGGTGAACGTCAGCATCACCATCGGACCGTCGGGCAGCGTGCAGAGCGCGTCCGCCTCCGGCGGCGATCAGTTCCCTGGGCTCGCCAGCTGCGTCGCGAACAGCGTGAAGGCCTGGCAGTTCCCCGCCTCCGACGGCCAGTCGAAGGTCGCCATTCCCTTCAGCTTCAACCAGCAATAGCCGGCGCGCGCGCGCCACAGCAGGCGGGCTAGGGCGTTCGTCCGCGGCGTCGCCGCGTCGCGCCGACGCTCGCCCGCGGTCGCGACTGCTCCGGAAGCCGAGGTGACGGCGTTCGACGCCGCCCTCCCGAGCGCCGCTGCGACCCGCGTTCGACGCGGGCTTCGACCTGCTCCGTCCGTCGGACGGCGGCCGCAGGTTGGGCCGTGTCAATCCTGATTCGGCGGCGTCGAATCGATTGTCTCCCCACTTTCACCCACCAACCCGAAGCTCGCCCGAGAAAGGTACAAAAAAGCAAGAAACTTGGCTCGCTTGGCCGCCCTCCGGTATCGCCGGGCCGGTATCACATGGCAGCGCCCCACTCCAGAAAACGGCCCAGAGTGTTGACATGGTGGGGCCCCCTCCGTAGCGTGGCGGCGGTTAGTGGGAAGAAGTGGCAAACCGTGCCAGGCCCCCTAGCCCCCCCGTTCGAGGTCGCCGCTCGAGTGGAAGGAAGCAGTGCCCGGGCGGAGGGCGAGCATGTTCCGGGGACACTTCGAGCACGCGATCGACGACAAAGGGAGGACCAGCCTCCCTGCGCGCTTTCGCGACGTGCTCGCGCCGACGAGCGAGCTGCGGCTCGTCGTCACGCCGGCCCTCGGCGACCCGTGCCTCGACGTCTACCCGATGAAGGCCTGGGAGGCGCTCGAGCAGAAGCTCGCGCAGCTCAACGCCTTCGATCCGCAGGTGATCGACTTCCGCCGCTTCTACGTGTCGGCGGCGGTCGAGTGCGAGCTCGACAAGCAGGGGCGGGTGCTCATCCCGCCCGGCCTGCGGGAGCACGCCGGCCTCACGAAGTCGGTGCTGTGGCTCGGGCACGGCGAGAAGGCCGAGCTCTGGTCGAAGCACGAGTGGGAAGCGCTCGCGAAGCAGAGGTCGTCGGTCGATCTGCGCGAGCTCCGAGCCTCCATGGGGAAGCTCGGTCTCTGAGCGAATCACTCCTGGTCCCTTTGCCCAATCGGTCCCGAACGTGAACGTCCTCAACGTCGTCAAGATGCCGAGCGCCCCTCCCTCTCCGCCCCCGCTGTTTCCGCACGTCTCGGTCTTGAAGACGGAGCTCTCCGACGCGCTCGCACCGCGTCGCGGGCAGGTGTTCGTCGACGCGACGCTCGGCGCCGGCGGTCACGCCGAAGCCGTCCTCGCGATCGAAGGGACGCGCGTCATCGGGATCGACCGCGACGAGACGGCGCTGTCGATCGCGCGCGCGCGCCTCGCGCGATTCGGCGATCGGTTCACGCCGGTGAAGGCGCGCTTCTCGGAGGTGGAGGAGGTCCTGGGTCAGCTCGGGATCGGCGCGGTGAACGGGCTCTACGCCGACGTCGGGCTCAGCTCGATGCAGCTCGACGAGTCGGACCGCGGGATGAGCTTTCGCCAAGAGGGACCGCTCGACATGCGCATGGACACCTCGAGCGGCGAGACCGCGCTCGAGCTCATCGAGCGGCTCGAGGCGGACGAGCTCGCGGACGTCATCTTCAAGCTCGGCGAGGAGCGGCGCTCGCGGCGCGTCGCGCGGTGCATCAAGCAGGCGCTCGAGGCGGGTGAGCTCAAGACGACGCTCGACCTCCGCCGCGCCGTCGTCCGCGCCGTCGGCCCCGCGCGCGTCGGGGGCGTCGATCCGGCGACCCGCACGTTCCAGGCGCTCCGCATCGCCGTGAACCAGGAGATCGACGAGCTCGTCGCGCTGACCGACGCCGCCGCGAAGCTCGTCGTGCTCGGCGGCGTGTTCGCGGTGATCTCCTTTCACTCCCTCGAGGATCGCGTCGTGAAGCGGGCCTTGAAGGATCGCGCCGTGTGGGCGCCGCTCACGAAGAAGCCCGTCGTCCCGAGCGACGCCGAGGTCAGCGACAACCCGCGCGCGCGCAGCGCGAAGCTCCGGGCTGCCCGCCGATCGGACAGCGCCGAGTCGAGCTTCGACGCCTTCGACGCCGAGGAGAGCATCGCGTGAAGCAGCGACCCTTCCTCGCGCTGTGGACGTTGGCCGTCGTCGCGACGGTGGTGGCGTTCGTGCTCCACCTCGGTCTGCGATCGCGGACCGTCGACGTCGGCTACAAGCTGGGCCGCGCCCGCAAGGAGCAGGCTCGGCTTCGCGAGGTGAAGCGCGTGCTCTCGCTCGAGGCCGCGAGCTATCGCACGCCCGATCGCGTCGAGATGGTCGCGCGCTCGCTCCTCGGCATGACGCCGCCGCCGCCCGATCGCGTGATCGTGCTGAAGGACGTCGCGCCGATCGCGCCTCCCGCCGACAAGGCCGCGGGGAGCGATCCCGCCTCCCCGGAGGCCCCGTGAAGAACCTCGATCCCCAGCGCGCGAAGTGGATCAAGGTCCGCATGGGCATCGTGTGCGGCATGATGGGGCTGGGGCTCGGCTTCGTCGTCTCGGGCGCGGACCGCATCCAGAACCAGGACGGACCGAAGTGGCTCGAGATGGCGGAGCGCCAGCGTCAGCGGCGCCTCCACATCGAGCCGAAGCGCGGCACGATCTACGATCGGAACGGCACGCCGCTCGCCGAGAGCGTCGAGGTGCCGAGCGTCTCGATGGACGCCGTCGAGATGTTGCGCGGCATCGAAGAGAAGTACGTCGCGATGCGCATCGACCAGTACTCGGAGCGCATCGCCGAGGCGCTCCACATGAGCGTCGACGAGGTCCGCGAGAAGATCAGCCGTCGCAGGCGCTTCCTGTGGCTGAAGCGGCGCATCAGCGAGGACGAGGTCGCGGCGATCCGCGCTCTCGGCGACAACCAGCAGCGCTATCCGGTGCGCGGTCTCACGATCGAAGGCGAGGGGCAGCGCTTCTACCCGAACCGCGAGCTCGCCGGCCCGCTGCTCGGCTTCGTCTCCCCCGACGGTGACGGGCGCGAGGGGCTCGAGCTGTCGCTCAACGACGAGCTCAAGGGCAAGCCCGCCGAGGTGCACGGGCTGCGTGATCGATCGGGGCGCCTCATCTTCTCCGAGGGGCTCGACGACGAGCAGGCGCTCGCCGGTCACAACGTCCTGCTCACGATCGACAAGGCGATCCAGTACACGGCCGAGCGCGAGCTGGCCGCTGCGCTGAAGACCTACGAGGCGCACGGCGGCTCGATCGTCGTGATGGATCCCAACACGGGAGAGATCCTCGCGATGGCGAGCGCGCCCGGCTACAACCCGAACGACTACGGCGCGGCCGACCCCGCTGATCGCCGGAACCGCGCCGTCGTCGACCGCTACGAGCCCGGCTCGACGATGAAGATCTTCACGTTCGCGACCGCGTTCGCGAACCACGCGATCAGCCCCACCGAGCCCATCTACTGCGAGGACGGGCGCATGGCGATCGACAACGTGACGATCCACGACACGCACGTGCACAAGTGGCTGACGCCGACGCAGGTGCTGCAGTTCTCGTCGAACATCGGCGCCGCGAAGGTGGCGCTCGGGCTGGGTCAGCAGAAGCTCTACGAGGGGTTCCGGCGCTTCGGGTTCGGCGAGTCGCCGGGGCTGCCGCTCCCCGGGCAATCGGTCGGCGTTCTCCGACCGCGCGAGCGACCGTGGGTGCAGGTCGAGACGGCGTCGGCGGCGTTCGGTCAAGGCATCGGCGTGACCACGCTGCAGCTCGCGACCGCGGTCTCCGCGATCGCGAACCGCGGGCGGCTGCTCGAGCCCATCCTCGTCAAGCGGATCACCGACTCGACCGGCGTGACGCTCGAGGAGCCGCAGACGCGCATCCGCCGCGTCGCCGTGGGGCCCGCGGTCGCGAAGCTGATGAGCGAGATGCTCGTCAGCGTCACCGAAGGCGAGGGCACGGGCGTCGAGGCGCAGATCCCCGGCTTCCGCGTCGCCGGGAAGACGGCGACCGCGCAGAAGATCGATCCCGAGACGGGCAAGTACACCGACACGCACTACATCGCGTCGTTCGTCGGGTTCGTCCCTGCCGACAAGCCTCGCCTCACGATCGTCGTGCAGATCGACGAGCCGATGGCCGGCACGTACGCCGGCGGTTCGGTCGCCGCGCCCGTCTTCCGCCGCGTCGGCGAGATGGCGCTGCGCTACCTCGGCGTGACGCCGAGCGGCACCGAGCAAGCGAAGCTCACGGACATCGCCGAGCTCGCGAAGGGCATGGACCCCGCCGGCGAGGCTTACAAAGCCGTGAGCGAGGCGAAGGGTGAGCCCGCGAGCGAGGCGACCGCCGACAAAGTCACGCCGTCGCGAAAGGCGAAGCCGAACGAGGTGGAGATCCCCGATCTCAGCGGCTACCCGGCGCGGGAGGCGATCCACCTCGCGAGCGATCTCGGTCTCTTGCCCCGCATCTCGGGCTCAGGGCGCGTGATGCGCCAGGAGCCGGTGGCGGGGAGCATCGTCCCGAAGGGGGCGACGTTGAAGCTGGTGTTCGAGCCCCCGACCTGACGATGAGCGAGAGCCACCCGAGCGAGCCCGATGCATCCTCGCCGCCGAAGGGCGTGCGGCTGTCGGATCTCGTCCGGGAGATCCCGGGGGCGCACCTCGCCGGCGCGTCGGAGCTGCTCGTTCTCGGCGTGCGCCACGACTCGCGCGAGGTGAGACCCGGCGATCTCTTCGTTGCCCGCAGCGGCGCGAAGTCGGACGGCCTCGCGTTCGTCGACGCGGCGATCGAGCGTGGCGCCGTCGCCGTCCTGGCGGCGCGAGGCGCGCTCGGGCGCACCCTCTCCGTGCCCCTCATCGAGGCCGAGGACGTACCGCGGGCACTCGCGTTCGCGTCGGCCGCCACCTACGGGCACCCTACGTTCGGCCTGGACGTGGTCGGCCTGACCGGCACCAACGGCAAGACGACGACGTCGCAGCTCGTCGCGGCGACCATCGAAGCCTCCGGTGGCCGACCCGGGGTCATCGGGACTTTGGGGCACCGCTTCGAGGGCTTCTTCAAGGAGTCGAAGCACACGAGCCCCGAGGCCGACGAGATCACGCGGCTCGCGCTCGAGATGAAGACGCGCGGCGCGACGCATCTCGTGATGGAGGTCTCGTCGATCGCGCTCGCTGCGGCCCGCGCCGACGCGGTGCGTTTCCGCGTCGCCGCCTTCACGAACCTCACCCAGGACCACCTCGACTACCACGGCACGATGGAGGCGTACGCGGAGGCGAAGGCGCGCCTCTTCGTCGACCTCGGGCCGTCGTCCGCGGCGATCAACGTGGACGATGCCTTCGGCCGGGAGCTCGCCCGGCGCGTCGTGTACGGCACGCGCATGGCGCGCTACTCGGCGAAGTGCGACGCCTCGCCGAGCGAGGTCGAGGTGGCGCCCACGCACCTCGTGCACGAGGCCCGCGGGATCGCGATGACCGTGCGAACGCCGGTCGGGGCGGTCACGATCGACTCGCCGCTCGTCGGCGCTCACAACGTCGAGAACCTCCTCTGCGCGATCGCGGTCGCTTGCCTCCTCGACATCGAGCCGGGCGCGATCGAGGAGGGGCTCAACAAGCCCACGCGCGTCCCTGGGCGCCTCGAGCGCTGCGACGATCCTGCGAAGGACGACGTGGTGGTGCTCGTCGACTACGCGCACACCCCGGACGCCCTCGCGCGCGTGCTCGAGAGCGTGCGCCCGATGGCGAAGGGCGCCGTGGCCTGCGTCTTCGGGTGCGGGGGCGATCGCGATCCGCTCAAGCGCCCGCTGATGGGCGCCGCCGCCGGGCGAGGTGCCTCTCGCTGCGTCGTCACGAACGACAACCCGAGGAGCGAAGCGCCCGAGGCGATCGCGAAGGACATCCTGCCGGGGCTCGAGAAGACCGGCACGCCGTTCGTCGTCGAGCTCGACCGCGAGCGGGCCATCCGCGACACGATCCTCGCCGCTGCGGCGGGCGACGTGATCCTCGTCGCGGGGAAGGGGCACGAGACCTATCAAATCATCGGGCGCGTGACGCACGACTTCGACGATCGCGAGATCGCGAAGGCCGCGCTCGCCGAGCGTCGGGCGAGGAGGACCTCGTGATCTACGAGCTCTTCTACCCCCTCAAGTTCCACTACGGCTGGCTCTCGTGGCTGAACGTCCTCCGCTACATCCCGTTCCGCACGATCATGGCGACGATCACCGCGATGGTGATCACGTTCGTGCTCGCGCCGTGGTTCATCCGAGAGCTGAAGCGCAAGCAGATCGGCCAGGTCGTCCGCAAGGAGGGCCCGGAGACTCACCGGATCAAGGCCGGCACGCCGACGATGGGCGGCGCGCTCATCCTCTTGAGCCTGCTCGTGCCGACGGTCCTGTGGGCCGATCTTCGGAACCCGTTCGTCCTCGCGACGACGGCGGTCACCGCGGGCTACGGCGTCATCGGCTACCTCGACGACTACCTGAAGCTCAAGCGCAAGAACACGGGTGGGCTCGCGGGTCGCTACAAGCTCATCGGCCAGACGCTCATCGGCGGCGCGGCGATCTCGTACACGTTCCTCCTGACGAACCGCATGCCCGCGGATTGGAACGTCATCAAGACGAGGCTCGCGCTGCCGTTCATCGCGTTCTCCAAGGTCTCGCTCGATCTGCCGCTCTGGGCCTACATCCCCTTCGCGATCTTCGTCGTCGTCGCGACGAGCAACGCGGTGAACCTCACCGACGGCCTCGACGGGCTCGCGATAGGTCCGGTGATGATCAACGCCGGCACGTACCTCATCTGGGCCTACGTCGCGGGCGCGACCATCGCGCGCTTCTCGCTCGCCGCCTACCTCGACATCCCGCAGATCGCGTCGGCGGGTGAGCTCAGCGTCTACTGCGGCTCGGTGATCGGCGCCGGGATCGGGTTCCTCTGGTACAACACGTACCCCGCCCAGGTCTTCATGGGCGATGTCGGCTCGCTCGCCCTCGGCGGCGGCCTCGGGATGCTGGCGCTCTTCACGAAGAACGAGCTGCTCTCGGTGCTGCTCGGCGGCATCTTCTTCATCGAGGCCGTGAGCGTCATCACGCAGGTCGTGAGCTTCAAGCTCACGGGCAAGCGCATCTTCCTGATGGCGCCCATCCACCACCACTACGAGAAGAAGGGCTGGGCCGAGCCCAAGATCATCGTGCGCTTCTGGATCATTTCGATCCTGCTCGCGCTCGTCTCCCTCGCCTCCATGAAGCTCCGGTGATCGCGATGCTCTTCCGACGCAACAAGAAGTCCGAACCCCCGAAGAGCGACGCGCCGAAGAGCGCGTCGAAGAAGCTGCCGCAGAACGTGGCGGTGAACCGTCACGCGGAGCCCAAGGAGACGCGCATCCCGCAGCCGATCGCGAAGCTCCTCGCGTCGAGCCCCGACGGCCCCGTCGACTCGGTGCTCGCGGCGATCGCGATCGTGCTCATCGGGTTCGGCGTGGTCATGGTCTACAGCGCGAGCGCGGTCGAGGCGACGACGCGCTATCACGACGCGCAGTTCTTCCTGAAGCGTCAGGGCATCTACGCGGTGCTCGCGCTCGTCGCGATGTGGCTGACGAGCCGCGTCGACTACCGCAAGGTGAAGGTCCTCACTTACCCCATCCTCGTGGGTACGGCGGCCATGCTCACGGCGACGATCGTCGGGTTCGGGCATCGCGCCGGCAACGCCGATCGCTGGATCGCGATCGGCCCGATCCACGTGCAGCCGGCGGAGATCGCGAAGCTCGCGATCGTCTTCTGGCTCGCCTACTCGCTCTCCAAGAAGGCGGAGCGGATCAAGTCCTTCGCGGTCGGCTTCGTACCGCACCTTCTCGTCTCGGGCGTTTTGATGCTGCTGTGTCTGAAGCAGCCAGACTTCGGCAGCGCGGTGGTCCTCCTCTTTCTTACCTTCACGATGCTCTTCGTGGCCGGCGCCAAGGTCCCTTACATCGCAGCCTTCACGATGCTGATGGGCCTTGGCGCCGCCGCAGCCGTGCGGTTCTCCAGCTATCGCTATGCGCGCTACGTCTCCTGGATCGACATGGAAGCGCACAGGGATGGCCTCTCGTATCAGCCGTTCCAGTCGGTGATGAGCTTCGGCTCGGGCGGCACCTGGGGGCTCGGTCTCGGCCGCGGCCTCCAGGTGCTGTACCTGCCGGAGGCGCACACCGACTTCATCTCCGCCATCATCGGCGAAGAGCTGGGGTTCGTGGGGATCCTCGGGCTCGTCGCGGCTTACCTCGTGATCGTGTCGCGCAGCGTGAAGATCGCGCTGCGCGCGGCCGACGATTACGGGAGCTTCCTCGCATTCGGCATCGCGACGCTCTTCGGTGTGCAGGCGCTGACGAACCTCTGTGTCGCCATGGCGATCCTGCCGACGAAGGGTCTCACGCTCCCCCTCATCAGCTACGGCGGCTCCTCGCTCCTCGTCAACGCTGCAGCCGTTGGCGTGGTCCTGAGCATCTCTCGACCGAGGCGCGAGATCGTTCCGAAGGAGGAGGCGCCCAAGGCGCCGCTCCCGAGCGCTTCGGCGGTCGTCCTCACCTCCGCCGACGAGGGGGCGGCAGGGTGGTGACGGTCCTCATCGCGGGCGGTGGAACCGGCGGGCACGTCTTCCCGATGCTCGCCGTCGGAGACGCGGTGCGCGCGATCGCGAGCGACGCGGAGGTCTTCTACGTCGGCACGGCGCGCGGCATCGAGGCGCGCGTGATGCCCGAGCGCGGCGAAGACCTCGAGCTGCTCGACGTCGCGCCGCTCCGCGGAGGTGGCGTGCGCGGGTTCTTGAAGGGCGCGCTTCGAGCGGTGCAGACACTCCCCGCGGCACGCAGGCTCGTCGCGCGTCGCAAGCCCGACGTCGTGCTCTCGGTCGGAGGGTACGCCGGAGGGCCCGTCGCGCTCGCGGCGCGCGCGATGGGAGTGCCGCTCGCGATCCTCGAGCCCAACGGCGTGCTCGGGCGCTCCAACAAGCTCCTCGTGCCCGTCATCGATCGCGCCTACACGGGCTTCGGCGACCTCGATCGGAAGCTCCGTCGAGGTGTCGCGCGTGCGTTCGGCGTGCCTCTGCGCCGCGCCTTCGCGCGATCGCCCTACGTCCCGGACGCGACGCGCTTTCGCGTGCTCGTCGTGGGTGGCAGCCTGGGCGCGGTCGCGCTGAACGAGGCCGTCCCCGAGGCGTTTCACGCGGTCCGCGAGAAGCTCCCCTTCGCCGAGATCGTCCACCAGACCGGACGCGGGCGCTCCGAGGCCGTGCGCGAGCGTTACGCCTCGCTCGGGATCGAGGGCGCGGCGCGGGTCTCGGACTTCATCGACGACGTCGCGCGGGAGCTCGCCCAGGCGGACGTCGTCATCCAGCGCGCGGGTGCGTCGTCGCTCGCCGAGCTGTGCGCCGTCGGACGACCGAGCATCCTCGTACCGTTCCCGTTCGCGGCCGATCAGCATCAGCTCGCCAACGCGCGCGGCCTCGAGGCGCTCGGCGCCGCGGTCGCGCTGCCCCAGGGCGAGGCGACGTCGGCGCGGCTCGCCGCCGAGCTCCTCGGCCTCGCGCTCGATCCGGATCGCCGCTCTCGCATGGCGGAGCGTGCCGCGAGCGAAGGGCGCCCCGACGCCGCGCGAGACATCGCGCTCGATCTCCTCGAGCTCTCTCGTGAAAAGAAGGCGAGGTCCTAGTGTTCCGCGGTCGCGTGCGTCACATCCATTTCGTCGGCGTCGGCGGCGTCGGCATGAGCGGCCTCGCCGAGATCCTCCGCTCGCTGTCGTTCGACGTGTCGGGCTCGGATCTCAAGGGCTCGAGCACCACGCAGCGGCTCGCGGGGATCGGCGTTCGCATCGACGTCGGCCACCGCGCCGAGAACGTCGCAGGCGCCGACGTCGTCGTCTACTCGAGCGCCATCAAGGACGACAACCCGGAGCTCGTCGAGGCGCGCGCGCTCGGGACGCCGGTGATCACGCGGGCAGAGATGCTCGCCGAGCTCATGCGGCTCAAGTACGGCGTCGCCATCGCGGGCTCTCACGGCAAGACGACGACGACCTCGCTGGTCGCGACCGTCATGCGCGCGGCGGGGCTCGATCCCACCGTCGTCGTCGGCGGCAAGATGGCTGCGCTCGGCTCCAACGCGCGCCTCGGCGCAGGGGATCTGCTCGTGGCCGAGGCGGACGAGAGCGACGGCTCGTTCCTGCGGCTCAGCCCGACGATCGCGGTCGTGACCAACATCGATCCGGAGCACCTCGATCACTACGGCTCGCACGAGAAGCTGAAGGACGCGTTCGTCGAGTTCGCGGCGCGCGTGCCCTTCTACGGCCTCGCGGTCCTCTGTCTCGACCACCCGCACGTGCAGGACATCCTGCCGCGCGTGCAGAGGCGCTACGTCACCTACGGGCTCAACCCTCAGAGCGACTACTCCGCGCGCGGCATCCAGTTCCGCGGCCTCGAGACGAGCTTCAACGCCTATCGGCGCGGCGAGCCGCTCGGCGGCTTCACCGTGAAGATGCCCGGCGCGCACAACGTGCTCAACTGCCTCGCGACGATCGCGGTGGCCGACGAGCTCGAGGTGCCGCTCGACGTCACCAAGCAATCGCTCTCGACCTTCGGCGGCGTCGCGCGACGATTCACGATCGTCGGTCAGGCCGCGGGGCGAACGCTCGTCGACGACTACGGTCACCACCCCGCCGAGGTCCGCGCCACGCTCGAGGCCGCACGACGTGCCTTCCCGAGCGAGTCGCACCGCGTGGTCGTCGCCTTCCAACCGCACCGCTACTCCCGGACGCGCGATCTCTTCGACGACTTCAGCCGCGCATTCAACCAAGCCGACGTGCTCGTCCTCACCGACATCTACGCCGCGGGCGAGAGCCCGATCCCGGGCGTCACCGCCGAGCGGCTCGTGCAGTCGATCCGAGAGCACGGCCACCACAACGCGCACTACGTCGCCGACAAGCGCGCGCTGCCCGAGGTCCTCGAGGGGCTCACGCGCGAGGGGGACATCGTGATCGCGCTCGGCGCCGGTGACGTCAACGCGTCGCTCGCCGGGCTCCGCGACAGGCTCGAGGGCAAGGTGAAGTCCGCTCCGCCGCAAGGAGGTGGACCGTGAAGCGCGAAGCGCCGAAGAACGTCCGTCGCGCGCCTTCTTCCGCCGCCGCGAGCCACACGACGCCGCCCGATCCCGAGCCCGCCGCGCGCGCGACCTCGACCGGGGACGCGTCGCCGCCGCCGCCCGCGGTGCGCACCGTGCGACCGCCCGCCCCAGCGAAGCCGAAGGGCCCGAGCAAGCTCCGCGCGGGCCTCGTGAAGACTTGGTCCGCGGCGCGCGTCGTCCTCGGCGTCGCGCTCGTCGCCGGCGCCTCGGTCGGCGCAGCGTGGGGCGCCAAGACCTACGTCACGAAGAGCCCTCGCTTCGTCATCAAGACGGTGACCGTCGAGGGGGCGGCGCGACTCACCCCGGACGCGGTCGCGCGCGCCGGCGGCGTCGCCGTCGGGCAGAACGTCTTCGCGCTCGATCTCGAGCAGGCACGCGCCAAGATCGAGAAGGAGCCCTACGTCGCGCACGCCACGGTCACGCGTCGACTCCCCAACACGATCGCAATCCAAGTGACGGAGCGCGAGCCCGCGGTGCTCGTGTCGATCGGCGAGTCGCTCTTCGTCGCGACGCACGAGGGTGAGATCTTCAAGGAGGTCGCCGACGGCGATCCGACCGATCTGCCGCTCGTCACGGGCATCCGCCCCGACCAGGTCGCGAACGATCGCGAGGGCGCCACGCTCCTCGTCCGCCGCGCGCTCGAGGTCGTCGAGGAGCTCGACAAGACGAGCATCCCGAAGCGCTACCCGATCGAGGAGATCCACCTCGACAAGGACGGATCGGTCGAGGCCGTCGTCGGGCGTGAGGCGATCAGCCTCGTCCTCGGCACCGCGCCCTTCAAGTCCAAGATCGAAGAGGCCGACCGCGTGCTCCTCGAGGTCGCGAAGCGCAAGTCGAACGCCGCCGTCGTGTTCCTCGACGGCAGCTCGAACCCCGATCGCGTGGTCGTGAGGATGCGCTGATGTGCGCGCTGATTTGTCCCGAAAGTTGTACGGGTCGCGCGGCATCTGGCAGCGTCCCTGGGTCCTCGACGCAGAGCCTTGCGTCCCGAGGCCAGCGCGAGAGGAACGGATGAAGAGCCGGGTGGAAAATACCGAGATCGTCGTGGGTCTCGACATCGGCACCACCAAGGTGAGCGCCGTCGTCGGCGAGGTCGACGGAGAGGGCATCACGATCCTCGGCGTGGGCAACGTCCCGTGCCGCGGGCTCCGCAAGGGTGTCGTCTCGAACATCGACTGGACCGTGCGCTCCATCGCCGAGGCCATCGACGCCGCGCAGACCATGGCGGGCGTCGAGATCCGCACGGTCTACGCGAGCGTCGCCGGCAGCCACATCCGCTGCCAGACCTCCGACGGCGTCGCCGCGGTGAACGGCGGCGAGGTGAGCCGCGTCGACGTCGAGCGCGTCCTCGAGGGGGCGCGCGCGATCCCCGTCGACGCCGATCGCCAGATCCTCCACGCGCTCCCGCGCGAGTTCACCGTCGACAACCAGGACGGCATCCGCGACCCCGTCGGCATGAGCGGCGTGCGCCTCGGCGTGAAGGTGAACCTCATCACCGCCGCGACGAGCTGCGTGCAGAACGTCGTGCGCTGCGCAGAGCGCTGCGATCTCGTCGTCGCCGACGTCGTCCTCGCGAGCCTCGCGAGCGCCGAGGCGGTCGTGAGCGAGGACGAGAAGGAGATCGGCGTCGCGGTGATCGACATCGGCGGCGGGACGACCGACCTGCTGCTCTTCGTCGACGGCGGCATCGCGCACGCGAGCGTCATCCCCGCGGGCGGCATGAACGTGACGGCGGACATCGCCGCTGGTCTTCGCACGCCGATGGGGGAGGCCGAGCGCCTCAAGCGCAACTTCGGCTGCGCCCTCGGCCGCATGGTCGGCGAGGAAGAGGAGATCGAGGTCCCGGGCGGCGGCGGGCACATGGCGCGCCGAACCGCGCGCCGCGTCCTCATCGACATCATCGAGCCCCGCGTCGAGGAGATCTTCGCGGTCGTCCGCAAGCGCATCGAGGACACGGGCCTGCTCGAGCAGCTCTCCGCGGGCGTCGTCCTCACGGGCGGCGGCGTGCTCCTCGAGGGGATGACCGAGTTCGCCGAGGAGATCCTCGGGATGCCCGTGCGCATGGGCGTGCCGGTGGGCGTCCGCGGCATCTCACAGCTCGTCGCCGGTCCGCAGTTCGCCACCGGCGTCGGCCTCGTGCAGTTCGGGGCCAAGGCCCTGTTCGCCGCGCGCGAGCGCGAGCTCGAGGAGGGCGGCGCTCCCCGGCCGACCATCCGCAGCCAGGTCCGCCTCCGCGAGGAGGAAGAGCCCGAGCTGACCGAAGAGAAGAAGAAGAGCGGCAAGTTCTGGAATTGGCTCAGAGCCGCCTTCTAGCTCGGTCGAAAAGAACCACGAAAATTGTGTTTGAACCTGGCACGAAACCGTATTTGATTGCTGCGTTTGATCGCTTGACTTGAGATAGTGGCGCGCCGGGGGGCACAGGTCCTCCGTCCGCGCGCTCCGGCGAGGGTGGGAAGAGGCGCCCGCGCTCGCCGGTGACGGAAAAGACAGAAGATGACGACGATCGTCGGGTCACCGCGCACGAGCGCGCCGTGCTCCACGACGACGATGAAAGCGCGTCACGCAGGTGCCGCGAAGACCCCGGGAGGGTTTTTCAAATGAGTTTCTCCATCGAGTTTGCCGAGGATCAGGGCGGCTACGACGCTCGCATCAAGGTGATCGGGTGTGGCGGTTCCGGCGGCAACGCCGTGAACACGATGATGAACTTCGGCCTCGAGGGCGTGGAGTTCGTGGTCGTCAACACCGACGCGCAGGCGCTCAACGCGAGCCTCGCTCCGTCGAAGATGCACATCGGCGCGAGCGTGACGCGCGGCCTCGGCGCCGGCGCCGATCCCGAGAAGGGCCGCAAGGCGGCGCTCGAGGACGTCACCCGCCTCAAGGAGATGCTCTCCGGCGCGGACATGGTCTTCGTCACCGCGGGCATGGGCGGCGGCACCGGCACGGGCGCGGCGCCCGTCATCGCGCAGCTCGCGCGGGAAGAGGGCTGCCTGACCGTCGGCGTCGTCACGAAGCCGTTCTTCTTCGAGGGCAAGCAGCGCTCGCGCCGCGCCGAGATCGGCCTCGCGATGCTCGCCGAGCACGTCGACACGCTCGTCACCATCCCGAACCAGAAGCTCCTCGCGCTCGGCGACGAAGAGCTCAGCTTCGTCGAGGCCTTCCGCAAGGCGGACGAGGTCCTCTACCAGGCGATCAAGGGCATCAGCGACCTCATCACGCAGAGCGGCCTCGTGAACGTCGACTTCGCCGACGTGAAGACCGTCATGAGCAACATGGGCCGCGCGCTCATGGGCACCGGCTGCGCCAAGGGCCAGGGCCGCGCTCGTCTCGCCGCCGAGACGGCCGTCAACTCGCCGCTCCTCGACAACATCTCGGTCGAGGGCGCGATGGGCGTCCTCATCAACATCGTCGGCGGGCCCGACATGAAGATGAAGGAGATCGAGGAGGCCGCCAGCTACATCCAGGAGCAGGCGCACGAGGACGCGAACATCATCTTCGGCGCCGCCGTCGACGAGAACATGGGCGACATGATGAAGGTCACCGTCATCGCGACGGGCTTCGACCAGCAGGCGGGCATCGAGCCGGGCGTCGTGCAGGCGCAGGCGGTTCGTCCGGCGCTCGGCCAGCAGTCGCTCGGGCAGGCGAGCCCGTCGTTCCAGGCGCAGTCCTCGCGCACGCCGAGCTCGATGCGTCCCTCCTACCCGGCCTCGGAGCGCGTCGAGCGGCGAGAGGTGGAGGAGGTCGCTCCTGCCGCCACGTCCACGCGCCGACCGCCGGTGCGCGAGATGTCGACGGGCTATCCGCAGAGCACGTCGGCGGCGCGCGAGCGGACGAGCTTCGTCCCTCCGACCGATCACGACTGGGACACCCCCACGTTCCAGCGCCGCGGCCACTCCTGAGCCCGGCGTGATCCGTCGGCGCGTGAGCGAAGGCTCGCGCCGCCGACGAGCGCGCAGCACGCGGCGCGCGATCGACCTCCCGGCGATCGCGCGCTCGGTTTTTTGTTCGCCGAAGCGCCAGGTCGCGCGCGTTCGGTACGCGCGATGCATCCGCGAGACGTTGACACGGGGGGACGGCGAATTATCGTGGCGACCAGGCTCCTGATCCGCCGCGAGCCCTCCACGCGCCCCCGCACCTCCTTCCGCCATGACTGAGAAGCGCTGTTTCTACGAAGTCCTCTCCGTCGCGCGTGAAGCTTCACCGGACGAGATCCGCAAGGCGTACCGCCAGACCGCGCTCAAGCACCACCCCGACCGCAACCCCGGCGACGCCGAGGCCGAGGCCCGGTTCAAAGAGGCGACGGAGGCGTTCCAGGTCCTGTCCGACGATCAGAAGCGGGCGCGGTACGATCAGTTCGGGCACGCGGGCCTCGAAGGCGGCATGCCGGACTTCGGCGGCGACATCTTCTCCCACTTCCAGGACATCTTCTCCGAGTTCTTCGGTGGCGGCGGCGGAGGGCAGGGGCGGCGTCAGCGCCGCGGTCCCGCGCGCGGCGCCGATCTGCGGGTGCAGCAGCGGCTCTCGCTGAAGGACGCGTTCGTCGGGTGCAAGCGCGAGGTGCCGCTCAAGACGCCGGCGGCGTGCGAGGCCTGCGAGGGGACGGGGGCGAAGCCCGGCACCAAGCGAAAGCAATGCGCCAGCTGCGGGGGACAAGGCCAGGTCTCGACGGCGCGCGGCTTCGTCATGTTCACGCAGACGTGTCCCGAGTGCGGCGGCGAGGGCTCGGTGGTGAAGACACCGTGCGACGCCTGTCATGGTCAGGGCCAGGTCGAGAAGTCGCGGAAGGTCGTCGTGAGCTTTCCCGCCGGCATCGACGGCGGCCAGCGCCTGCGCGTGCCGTCGCAGGGCATGCCGGGCGCGCAAGGAGGACCGGCGGGCGATCTCTTCGTCGACGTCGAGCTCGCGCCCGACAACACCTTCGAGCGAGATGGGCTCGACCTCATCACGCGAACGAAGATAAGCTTCGCGCAGGCGGCGCTCGGCACCACGGTCGACGTCACCTTGCCGGACGAGTCGGTCGTGAAGGTCGACGTCCCCGCCGGCACGCAGCCGGGCGAGGTGCTCAGCACGCGCTCGAAGGGCATGCCGCGGATCGACGGTCGGGGGCGCGGCGCGCTCCACGTCGTCGTGCAGGTCGGCGTACCCAAGGAGCTCTCGAAGCGGGCGAAGGAGCTCGTGCAGGAGCTCGACGAGGAGCTCTCCGCCGACACCAAGGCCGCGCAGACGGCCTGAGCGCGGCGCGAGGGCGCGTGCTCAGGGCTCGATGCCGACCCAGGCGCCGGCGCACGCGAGCGCGAACGCCACGGGCGCGAACGCGAGCGCGAAGACCACCGCCACGGGCGCGGCGAGCCCCAGCAGGATCACGATGCCGCTGATGGCGAGGGCGGCGCCGAGCGCAGGCTCGAGGACGCCCTTCGCCGCCGACGCCTTCGCGAGCAAGAACCCCGAGATCGGGAACGCGGCGAGCGCCATCGCGCCGAGGAGCACGAGCGCCGAGATCGCTCCCTCGGCCGAGCCGCGATCCACGGCGGCGAAGTCGACCCCGGTCTTGTGGCCGATGTAGACGCCGACGCCGAGCGCCGTCGTCAGCACGCCCGTGGTGACGAAGGTCCCGAAGAGGACCCATCGCAGCATGACGGGGCGCTTCTTTCGGCTGAGCGCGTCCCGGATCTGCTCGAGGGTCGGCGGCTCGACGCGGAGCAGGCGCGACGACGAGCGGGTCGGCAGCTTGCTCATCTTGCGCAGATCGCGCCTCGCGACGAGGGAGACCCCGATCGCAGAGATCAAGAGCGGCGCGACCGCGACGAGGGCGCCGACGCCTCGCGTGAAGAGGAGGTGATCGATGAGCTCGGTGAACCCGATGGCCGCGAGGAACATCCGCGAGAACCAAGAGCCGCCGAGTCGCCGCCTCAGCGAGCGCCCGAGCGCGTATCCCCAGAGGCTCGCGAAGACGACGTGCGCCGCGATGCTGCAGAGGACGCGCACGAGCAAGAGCCAGTTCGGCTGCGCGCTCACGACGTGACCCACCGCGCCCACGAGCGCGAAGCCGACCGCGGCGGCCGTCGCCGTTCTCATCGTGTCGTACGGCGATCGCCACAGTCGCGAGCGCAGCGCGGGGAGCGATGCCAGCGCGGTCAGGCTCTGATCGAGCGGCGCGACGAGGAGGAACCCGAACACCACGCTGACGAGATCGGCGTGGCCCCGGGTCGGAACCGTCACGCCCGTCTCGAACGCGACGAGCCGCTGCGCCCCCCAAGAGGCCAGCCCGCCGACGAGGCCGAGCGCCGCGGTGCCGAGGACCAAGAGCAGGCGCCGCTGCCCCGACTCTCGACGGAGCGCGAGCCCCAGCGTGAGCAGGAGCGGCCCACCCACCGTGGCCGCGAGGGTCGCCAGCGTCTTCGGATCCACGCTCGCCCTAGAGGTGGACGCCGACCACGGCGACCAGGGCGAAGGTCGCTCCGTAGCCCGTCCCCTTGGACGTCAGAAGAGATGCTTGTGCATCTGTGATGCTCGGAATCTTGGCGCGCGCCGCGGTCACGTCCGCGGCCGTGAGCGCAGGGCGCGAGAGCCCGAGGAAGTCGAAGCTCGCCTCGCCACCGAGGGAGAGCACCTTCACCGGGTACACGTCGAAGCCGGCGTTCACCCGGCCGTAGCCGCCGTGGATCGCGACCTGGCTCGGGACGACGGGATCGAAGTTCGCGAGCGCGGCGTAGCCGCCGCCGAGGTCGAAGTGGGGCTCGAACATGCCGAGCGGAAATCGAAAGCCGACCTCGGGCCCGACGCGCCCCATCTGCCAAGGGTTGAAGAAGCCCATGCGGCCGCGGAGCCCGATCGTGACGAACAGCAGCTGCGCGCCGATGCCCGCGCCGATGACGCCGCCCGAGCCGGTCGTCTTCACGAGCCCCGACGCCGAGAGCTCCTTCGCGCTGCCGTTGAACGTCGTGAGCCCCGCGTGCTCGAAGCCCCCGTACGCGTCGACCCAGAACCAGGAGAGCCCACGACCGGAGTCCTTGTCCTTGCTGCGATCGAGATCCTGCTGGAACGTGGGCTGGCCCGGCGTTCCCGGTCCTTGCGGCGTCGAGCCTTGCGGCGTCGAGCCTTGCGAAGGTGTGGTCCCGAGCGGCGGCGGCGGCGCGACGCCTCCCGTCCCCATCGAGCCCCACGGGCTCGGCTGCGCGGCGCTCTGCGGCGCGCCCGACGGAGGAGCGCCGTTGGGTTGGAACTGTCCAGGAGGTGCCGGCTGTTGCGCGAGGCTCACGGCGGGCGCTGCCGACAGAGCGAAGAGCGCGAAGGGAAGTGCGACAAGCGCGCGGCTCATTCGGTTTCCTCCGGAGGCGGCGCGGGGGTGTCGTCGCTCGCGCGATCGTCGGCGTCGAGACCCTCGATGCCCGAGGGCTCGCCGGCGAGCCCGCCGGGGATCCGATAGGCTCCGTCGAGCCAGCGGCCGAGATCGACGAGCTTGCACGGAGGGCTGCAGAACGGGTACGCGCGGTTCTCCGCGCGAGGTCGCACGTCCTTCGCGCAGATGGGACACACCGCCTGGGTGCGCGCTCTCATGAGAGGGGAACGTACACCCGCGCGGGCGCGTCCGCGAGTCTACGTCGCGTGCTCGACCTTCACGACCGAGATCACGAACTCGACCCGACGCCCGCTCTCCAGCGTGAACGAAGCTCGGCCGCGCCCCTTGTCGAAGGTGTGCTCGATGGCGACGGCGCCTCCAGGACGATCGGGAACGGGCACCTCGCTCACGGTCGCGGAGATGCGAACGTGCAGCGAACCTTCGTCGAGCACGCCGTTCTCGAGCGAGAGCTTCGAGACCTTGAGACGTCCGGCGACGCGCCTCAGCGTGTCGACGAACGGCGCGGGCGGCGTGGTGTTCGGCTCCGGTGCGGCGCTCGTCACCCGCCCGTCCGCGCCGACCTCGATCGTCGCCAGGATCGTGCCCGCGTCGCCGAGTGGGAGGGCGCTCCACGCGTCGACGTAGAACGCGCAGTCGGGAAGCTCGAAGGTCAACGTCGAGGCGAGGTCGCGCTCTCCGCGCCTCCGCTGCCCTCCGCCGTCGCCGGGTGGTCCGTCGGCGCCCTCCGAGGTCGAGGACGGCGCGGCGCCGCTCGAGCTCGCGGGCGTCGCGCTCGCCGAGGAGCTCGCGCTCCGGCGGTCGCTTGCGCGCTTGCTCGCCCGTTCGCGCGCGCGCTGCGCCTCCGCGTCCGGATCGCGAGGGAGGGCCGGAGGACTCGGGGGCGCGTCTGGCAGAGCCGGGCTCGTCGCGGGTGGCGGTGGCGGGCTCGTCGTGGGTGGCGGCGTCGGGGCAGGAGGCGCGACGGGAGGACGGTCGGGGGCAGGGGTCGGCGCCTTCGCCGCGGCGGGCTCCTTCGGAGCCGCCGCAGCGGCGGGGCCTTCGTCGTTCGTCGGCGTGCCCTGCGCCTTCGTCTCGTCGCCGCGGAGCACCGCGTCGCCGCTGCTCCTCTCGACGTCGACCAGGTCGGTCTCGAGCGGCGCGGTCGTGGCGGTGGGCGGAGGCGGCTCGAGCCTCGCGCCACGCAGCGCGGTCGCGCCCACCAGCGCGCCGTGCGCGACGAGAGAGAGCAGCAGCGCGGTGAGGCCCGCGGTCAGGCCGACGTCGCGGAGTTGCCGCTTCGGATTTGCGCGCGCCGCGCTCTGGGATACCGACGGGGGCATGGCTTCGGCCGCGCCTACATTCTGCATCGAGCGCCTCGCGCAATCCAGACAGCGCGGCGCGCCTGTGGTTCCCGCCCGTGGTGCGAAGCCTTGCTGACCCTCGGCGTCACGACGTCCACGCGGCGCGGCGGCGTCGCGCTCCTCTCCGACGACGTGCTCGTCGCGGTGCACGAGTACGATGCGCCCGACGGACACGCCGAGCGACTCTTCGCCGCGATCGACGCGTGCCTCGCCCTCGCCGGCGTCGACAGGCGGGCCATTTCGCTCTTCGCGTGCGACGTCGGGCCGGGATCGTTCACCGGGGTTCGCGTCGGCGTCGCGGCGATCCAAGGGGCGGCGCGCGCGCTCGGCGCGCCGGTCGCAGGCGTCACGTCGCTCGAGGCGATGGCCTCCGCGGCCCGGCGCCTCGGGCACGAGCGCGTGGTGTCGGTCCTCGACGCGAAGAAGTCGGAGGCGTTCTACGCGGTCTACGCGCCCGATTGCGTCGTCGAGCCTGCCCACGTGCGGCTCGCCGACGCCGCGAGCCTCGTCGAGCTCGAGCGTCGGTGGGGCGCGGTCTCGGTCGGGGAGCTCGCGAGCGAGATCGAGGGGCTCGCTGCCGTTCGCCACCCGTCGACCGATCTCCCCGGCGCCGAGCACCTGGCGCGCGTCGCGATCGGCCGAGGCCCCCACGCGAGAGGCGCGCTCCTCGAGCCGCTCTACGTCCGTGCCCCGGACGCCAAGCCCGCCGCCGGATGAGCCGCCGAGCTTCGCCCCAACGGTCCCGCGCCGTCGGGCGCGCGACCTGATAGGCTGCGCCGCGATGGCCGACGTCCCGCCTGAGCCGAACGAAGGAGCCGAGCCCCCGTCGGGCGCCGATCGCTTGCACGCGCGCTTCGGGCGTCGCTTCGAGGCGGGCGAGGTGATCTTCCGCGAAGGGGAGTCGGGGACGGACGCGTACCTCCTCGAGGAGGGCCGCGTGCGGCTCATCAAGCGCGTCCGCGGCGCCGAGCGGAGCCTCATGGTGCTCAAGCCGGGCGATCTCTTCGGCGAGTCGGCCCTGCTCTTCGGCGCGCTCCGATCGTCGACGGCGATCGCCCTCTCGCCGGGGCTCGCGCTGGCGCTCGATCAGACGACGCTCCAGAACCTCCTCGAGCGGAACCCCGTCGTCGCATCGCGCATGATCAAGCAGCTCGTGCGTCGGCTCCGCGACGCCGAGGATCAGATCGAGATCATGATGCTCGCCGACACGCAGTCGAAGATCGTCAGCGCGCTCCTCAAGCTCTCGCAGCAGCAGCTCGCCGATCAGGGAGAGGCGCCGCAGAAGGCGATCAGCGTGCAGATCTCCCCCATGGAGCTCTCGACGCGCGTCGGCCTCGACGTCGACACCGTCAAACGCGCGGTCCTCGAGCTGCGCGAGAGCCAGTACGTACGGGTCAGCGACGAGCGGCTCGAGATCGTCGACGTCGACGCGCTGAAGCGCCTCTTCAGCTTGCTCGGCGTGAAGGACGAGATCCGCGGCGAGCCCGATCCGTCGTCCTGATCGGTGCGGCACGGTCGGGTTGACGGCATCGGCCTCGTGGGCTAGGCCTCTGGTCACGTGTTCACCTCTCGTCGGCCCCTCCCCACGCAAACGACCTCGTCGCGGTGGATCGGCGTGCTCGTGATCGGCTGCGTCACCGGGGGCGCGCTCACCACCGTCGGCTGCGGCGGCTCGAACGCCGGCGGCCCCGCGGATCCGAGGTCGACCGCGATCTACGACGTGGCGCGCGAGTCGTTCGGCAAAGGCCAGCTGCGCGAGGCCCTCGCCAAGGTCGACGAGGCGCTCGACATCGACGGCGACAACGCCGACGCCGCTCTCCTCGGCTCGGTCGTGCTCCTCGCGTTCTGCGCGAAGGACGAGTCCTCGACCGACTGCCGGTTCGATCAAGCCGAGAAGTACGCCCGCCGCGCGATCTCGTCGAACCCGCAGCTCCGCGACGCCAAGAACACGCTGGGCGTCATCCTCGTTCACGAGAAGCGCTACGACGACGCGATCCAGGTCCTCAAGCCGCTCGCGGAGGACATCCTCTATGCCTCGCCCGAGAAGTCGTGGGGCAATCTCGGATGGGCCTATCTCGAGAAGGGCATGGCGAACGAGGCGATCGACGCGCTCCGGCGGTCGGTGGCTGCGCAGCCGTCGTTCTGCGTCGGCAACCTCCACCTCGGGATGGCCTACGAGAAGAAGGGGGATCTCATCGCCGCGCGCGAGGCGCTCACCCGCGCCGTCGAGACGCCGCGTCCCGGTTGCGACAAGCTCCAAGACGCGTTCGAGATCCGGGGGCGCATCTTCCTGAAGCAAGGGAGCAAAGACCCCGCCATCGGCGACTTCCAGAAGTGCCGAGACATCTTCGCCGCGAGCCCGACGGGCAAGCGCTGCGACGCCGAGCTCAGGTCGGCGCAGTCCTCCGACTGAGTCGTCGGCGCTCGTCGAGCGGGATTCCGCTCGCGGCCCTAGGCCTCTCGCGGTCCTCGGGCGCTCGGGCCGGGTGGCGTGGTGCGCGAGCGTGTGGCATTGGCAGGGCGACTGCGATCACAACCGATTTGTCATTGCGACACAGGTCGCCAAATACCACTCAATGGACGGTATTCGATGGTTTCCATTCAATGGATCGGATCCACTGAATACATGGCTAACGATCGGAAACAAAAGGTGAAAGTCAAGATGCCAAATGCCACGCACCCTAGGGTAGGGATCTCCAGCCGATGACTGAGACGTCCGCTCATCGCGGGCGAGGAGTGAAGGAAACGTTCCGGACGACAGCTCCCAAGTGAGCAACTCGCGCGGCGCCCATCCGATGGATGAGGGCGCGTCCACGACGGATCGGGCCGAGCCCACCTCCGCGTCGGACCCACCGACCGAGTGTCGACGGAGAGACGACCCGACGCCAGGGACGAAAGCTAGAGAATGGATTCGATTGGCCGCTACCTGAAGAACGCACGCGAGGCTCAAGGGATGAGCGTCGAGGAGATCTCGCGAGCGACGCGGATCCCGATCGCGTCGATCGAGAGGATCGAAGGGGACCACTTCGACGACCTCCCGGGCGAGGTGTTCGTTCGCGGGTTCCTCAAGGCCTACGCCCGCGCGGTCGCGCTCCAGGTGGACGAGGTGTTGGCGCGGTACACCGCGAGCCGCCGCGTCGCTTGGGTCACGCCGATCCCGATCGCCGCGCCCCAGGGCAAGCGGGCTCCCGCGCGCCGCGTCGGCGTCGCGATCGCGTTCGTCCTGCTCCTCATCCTGTTCACGGTCGCCATCTCGATCGTCCTGCGGCCTCGTGGGCACGGGATGCCGCGCGAGCTGAGCTCCTCCGAGCGCGCGCCGCTCGCGCTGCGCCTCGGCTGAGCGGGGGACCGCTCGCGCGTCGGCTGAGCGGGGGGACCGCTCGCGCTTGCGCCTCGGCTGAGCGCGCGCCCGCGGCTCGGGGACTCCGCTGAGCGAGCGCGAGTCGACGCCCGTGCGCGGCGAGGTACGCTGGCTCGTCCCATGGCCAGCCGAAGTCGCGTCATCGTCGAGCGAACGAGGACCCGCGCGCTCCTCCTGAGGCGCACGCTCGTTGGCGACGCCGACCTCGTGGTCTCGCTCTTCACGGAGGAGCGAGGCCTCCTCAGCGCCGCGGCCCGGAGCGCGCGACGAACGAGCAGCAAGCTCGGGGCGCTCGAGCCGATCCACTCGCTCCTCGTCACGCTGGAGATGCGCCCCGGCGCCGAGATGGGGAAGCTCGTCGATGCCCAGATCGATCGGCCGAGGCTCCGCGCCACGTCGGAGAGCGCGCGGCTCGACGCGGCGTTTCGCGCGCTGACCTGGGTGCGCAGCGTGACCTCACCCCTCGAGCCCGACCGTCGAACCTTCGCGATCGTGGAGGCACTGCTCGATACGCTCGACGGGCCGGACCCCGTGCGAGAGCGGCTCGCGCTCTCGATGGCAGGCCTCGGCGTCCTCGACGCGATGGGCTACGCGCTCGAGCTCGACGCGTGCGTGAGCTGCGGCACGGCGTGTCCCGTGGGCTCCTCGGCGATGCTCGATCCGGCTCGAGGCGGGCTCGTGTGCCGGGCCTGCGGCGGGGGACGCATCCTCGTCCGTGCGGCGGTGCGCGGCGCGCTCTCGTCGCTCGCGCGAGGCGGCGACGCGGGGGCGTTCGCGCTCGACGAGGACGCCGAGCGCATGGTGCTCGAGGTGGTCGAGGCCGCGATCGCCGCGCACGCGGCGCCCGCGCAGAGGAGCGCGTCC
>CAYYKK010000006.1:0-64124 GCA_964467935.1 uncultured Polyangiaceae bacterium | reverse complement strand
AAGCTCCGCCCCGTGCGCAACGCGCGAGCACGCCCCTTCATCGTGGCCGTCGTCGCCACGCTCGCGATGAGCGTGAGCTACCTCGATCGCCAGACGCTCGCTGCGATCGCGCCGACCGTCCGCGCGTCGCTCCACATCTCGCACGAGCGGTTCGGTTGGCTCGCGAGCGCCTTCGCCTTCGCGTACCTGACGTTCGCGCCTCTCTCCGGACGGCTCGTCGACCGGTTCGGCGCGCGGCGTGTCCTCACGCTCGCCGTGCTCGCGTGGTCCGTGGTCGCGGCGCTCCACTCGCTCGCCGCGAGCTTCGCGTCGCTCGTCGTGCTGCGCGTCGCGCTCGGCGCGATGGAGGCGCCGTCGTTCCCGGCCGCCGCGCAGACGATCCGCGGCGTCCTCTCGAAGGATCAGCGATCGGCGGGGTTCGGGCTGCTCTTCACCGGCAGCTCGTTCGGGGCGATGGTCGCCGCGCCCCTCGCGGTCCGCGTCACGAAGGACCACGGCTTCCGCTTCGCGTTCCTCGCGACCGCCGCCGTCGGGCTCGCCTGGCTTCCGGCATGGCTCTTCTTCACGCGCCCGAGCTTCACGCGCCACGAGCCCGTACCTCCCGCCCCGCGCGAGGGTTGGACGGCGTTTCGGGCGCTCCTCTCGCACCCCGCGGTGCGCCGGCAGGTGCTCGTCGTCGCGCTCTCCGCGCCGGCGATCAGCGTCGTCATGAGCTGGTATCCGCAGCTCCTCACGGAGGCGCTGGGCGTCGACAAGGACGACGTCGGACACTACCTGTGGCTGCCTCCGCTCGTCTTCGACGTCGCCGCGGTGCTCTTCGGCGTGACGGCGAGCGTGCGTGACGCGAAGCACCGAGAGGCGTCGCACACGGGGCTCATGCTCCTCGCTGCGCTGCTCACCGCGAGCCTCGCCGCCGTGCCGCTGCTCACGAGGGCGTGGCCCGCGGTGATCGTCGGCGCGCTCTCGATGGCGGGCGGAGGCGGGATGTACGTGATCGGCACGGCCGACATGATGCGTCGCGTGCCGAGGGAGGCCGTCGCCACGGCGGGCGGCATCAGCGCGGCGGTGCAATCGATCGTGCACATCGTGACCTCGCCCCTCATCGGCTTGGTCGTCGATCGGACGCACGCGTGGTGGACGATCCTCGTCACGCTCGGCGTCGTCGCGTTGCCGGGCGCGATCCTCTGGGGCGCGATGCCCGTGCCCCGGCTGCCCGCGGACGAGACGACGAGCGAGCCCGTCACGCTCGAGGCGAGCTGAGCGAGCGCCGTCGGGGGCGCGACGCGCGTCGCCCCCCGATGGCGCCGCGACTCACTTCGCGTCGATCTCTTTCTCCAGCGCGCCGAGCTCGCCTTCGAAGTTGTCGGTGCCGATGTCCTTCTCGGCCTCGTCCTCGAAATCGGCCTGGGTCGCCACGTCCGCGGCGGCGTCCGCCGAGGCGCTCGGCGCGGCGCTCGCGGCCGATGCCGCCGCCGCCGATGCGCCCGGAGCCGATGCGCTCGCGGCCGATGCGGTCGCCCCGGCGCTCTGCGCAGCGGGCGCCGCGCTCGAGGCCGGCGCGGCCGCCTTGTCCCCGCACCCCGAGAGGCTCGCGACGAGCGTCGCGAGCGCGCAGGCGGTGATCGCGATGGTCGCCCTCATTTCGCCGCCTCCGCCTTCAGCGCGGCCATGCGCGCGTCGTGCCGCGTGTTCTCGCGCTCGATCGCTTTGTCCGTGCGCGTGACGATGTCGGTCTTGCCGCTCGCCTCGGCGAGGAAGCGGATGCGGTCGAGTCGTGCCATGCGCCGCGCGTGCACCCGGAGCTCCTCGCGCGCGGCGGGCTTCTCGACGAGATCGCCCCACTTCTTCTTGGCCTCGTCTCGAGCCTCTTTGCGCCGCTCCTCGCGCTTCTCGCGCCAAGCCTTGCGCTTCTCTTTCCAGTCGTCCTTGATGTCCTCGCGGTGCGCCTGGCGATCGTCGGCGCGCTCGTCACGCCGCTCTTCGCGACGCTCCTCGCGACGCTCCTTGCGGTCTTCCTTGCGCTCTTGACGATCTCGCGGCTGCGCCTCGCCGTCGCGGGCGACCACGGCCGCCCCGACGAGGATCAACCCCGTGAGGAGGAGGTATTGGGTTCTCGGCGTTCGCATCCGCCGAAGCTACCGGAAGAGGTCTTCATCGGGTAGGGGCGCGTGCGCGCTACGAGAACTCACCGGCTTTCGCGCGGCTCATCCAGTGGCCGATCTCGCGCTCGATGACCTGGAGCGCGCGCGCCTTGAACGGCCTGAGGAGGAACGGCACGTCCATCGAGAGCGCGATCTCGCGGTCGCGGACCTCGATCTTGCCGTCGAGCGACAGGCCCTTCACGTGGACGACGACGGTCGCCGTGTAGTCGCCGGTCCACGTCGTCCGCGGGCTGTAGGCGCCGTACTTGTCCGAGTACGACGCCATGGCGGCGACCGTCGCCTTCTTGGCGAGCTCGCGACCGACGTCGTGGGGCACCGTGTGATCCGTCACTGCTCTTCCTCCCGAAACCGCGAGCACCATGAGTCGAAACGCCTCCTGGCGCAACGGGTTCTGGCGCGGCGCTCAGTTCGCGGTCACGACGATCGGCGTGCTCTCGCCGTTGCCCTGACCGGCGCCGATCGCGTTCCACCCGTCGGGCAGCTTCGGCTCCGTCCAGCCGAAGAGGAAGTTCCCGTCGATCGGCGAGACGTTCACGCACTCGGCGCTCTTCCGCTTGCCGAAGTCCTCGTGCCAATAGGCGACGTGCATCGCGAGCGGCGCCTTGAGGTACTGCTGGTTGGGGACGTCGGTGAACCAGAGGACCTTCGGCACGCCCTTCTCGTTCGACATCGTCGCCACGTGCTCCTTCCACTCGAGCGGGAAGAAGCCGGTCGAGGTCGTCGCGTACTTCGTCGCGTCGTGGCCTGGCGAGGGCGGGCCGCCCTTGCCTGGAGAGAAGAGCGTCGCCATCACGGGCGTGTCGCCCACGTAGGCCGTCAGCGTGCCGGGGACGATCTTGACCTCGACCCACTTCTCGTTCGCGTCGATGTTCTTCGGGCGCTTCGTCGCGAGGCGCGTGAAGGTGACGGGGTTGTCGAGCGCCTTGTCCGGATCGCTGTCGCGGGCGACGAACACGCCGGGCTCCTTGCGCAGCTCGTAGTACTCCATGTTCCCCTTGACGATCGGGGCGCCGTCCTTGATCTCGATCGGCGACTTCGCCGCGAGCGTCTCGTCCGCCTCGGAGAACGAGCCGTCCTTCTTCTGCGTGACGAAGTGCAGCGGCTCCTTCGAGCGGTTCCAAGCGAAGGGCAGGCGCATGTCCGACTCGTCGAAGTGGACGCCGTGGAAGACGCTCCGCTTCTGCTGGCTCACGCGATCGGCGGGGACCACCATCGTGTCCGGCGTGAGGAGCCACACGCGGCCGTACATCTCGAAGGCGCGCGAATAGGCCAGCATCGAGCCCGGCGGGATCTTCCTCCACACGAGGACCTGCGTGTTGAAGTTGCCGCCCGGCGCCGTGCGCTTGCCGCCTTCGAGGAAGTAGGGGACCGGGTCGGTCGCCTCGATGGGCTCGTTCATGATGTTCTCTTCGTGGCCCTTCGCCCAGGCACCGAGCGGCTTCCACGTGTTGACCGGGCCGAGGTCCTTCTCTTCCTTCTCCCACTCGGCCTTCGTCGGCACGCGGCTGTACATCGGCGCGCCGTTCGAGTGCGCGTAGTGATAGGGCCACACGCCGGGGGCGGGCGCGGAGAACGCGAGCGCCTTGTACCAGGGATCGTCGAGATCGAGCGTCGCGGTGTCGTCGTCGCAGACGTAGCCGCGGGGCTCGATCGCGTACCATTTGCCGGCGCACCCGGTGCCGTCGACGGGGTCCTTCGACTTCAGCACGACGCTCGTGCCGATGCGCATCTTGCCCATCGCGAGCCCTTTGCGCTCGGGCTTCTTCCAGATCCACGTGTGCGGGCCGAGCGCGCCGATGCGCGGCTTTCCGTCGTGGTCCGGGCTCTCCTTGAGATCGGCCGTCTTCGCCTGCGCGGCGTGCGGCGCCTCGGTCTTCTCTTCGGCCGCGACCCCCTTCGGGAGCGGCTCCGGCAGGGCGCTCTTCGGCGCGCCGAGGTGCGGGTCCGTGCTCTCGGCGAGGCGCCTCTCGACGCGCGATTGCGACGGCGGGGCCGACGCGCACGCGAACGACGCGAGCGCGAGCGAGGACCACAGCGCGGGACGGAGACCCAGCACCGAACGGAGCGACGTGTTTTTTCGCGGGACCATGGTGGGCGCGACTATGTCATTCGCTCCACGGCACGCCCAATTTCGAGCCCAACGCGCGTCTATCGAACGTGTTCGACAAGCGCTTCGATAAGCGCCTCGGCGCGCGCCGGCGAGCGCGCCCCGCTCACTGGGCCAAACCGATCTCGGGCCGGCGCCGAGGCGCCCCGACGGGCATGCGCGCGCGGATGGCCTCGACCACGCGGCGCACCTTCGCTCGCTCTTCGTCGCTCACGGCGGGCGGCGTCTCCAACGACGCGAGCGGGGCGTTCTGCACCGAAGGGAGCATGATGGCTGCGTCCGCGAGCGCGTCGCTCTGGAGATCGACGTACATGCAGAGCGCTCGATCGGTGCCCTGCGCGAGCCCGTAGAATTGGCACCACCCGTCGCTCGTCGCGCCGTCGCCGATCTTCACCGTGGAGAAGATCGTTGCCGGATCGTCGCACACCACGAGGTAGATGCTCGCGACCTTCTTGCAGGTCTGCTTGGGATCGGGATTGACGTTCGGTCCGAGCGGCTTGAGCCAAATCGTCGCGTCGATCTTCTGTTTGTCCGCCGCCGACGTGCCTCGCCCGTAGAGGATGGTCCCCGCCTTCGCGTGAGCACAGCGCAGACCCGACCGGCACGTCCCACCGGTCTCGGCGTCGAGACCGAGCTGGGTGCCGTCCGCGAGCGCGGCGATCCAGCCGAATTGCCCGCTGGAGGGGCTGTACGAGAGCTCGAAGTCGCCGTCGGCGAGCAGGTTCTTCGGCGGGCCACCGAGCGGGTTGCGCGTGAGGATCTGTCGAACGGGGGTCGGCGGCGTCGCGTCGGGGGGCGCAACCGGCGGACCTGCGTCGGCGGGGGAGGGCGTCACCTCGGTCGGGCTGAGCGTCTCTTTGCTCGCACAGCCGCCGACCGACATCGACGACGCCGCGGCGCCGGACGCGAGGAGCGCGGCGAGGCCGAGGCGCGCGAGCGAGGGGAGCGCCTTCATTTCAGCTCCGAGCGCACCCAAGCGAGCGCGGCCTCGTGGAGGGAGTCGATGCCCGCGAGGAGATCGGATTGCTTCTGCTGCACCACGACGTCGGGCCAGACCGCGTGGCCCATCAGCGAGACGCCGTCCTTGCTCAGCGTGTCGCCGGAGGCGAACTGGTAGCCGATGTTCCCCCAATACGAGAACTCGATGTACGTCGAGAAGGCCCCCGCCGTCGGGCCGGGACCGAAGAGCTTCACCTTCGGCGAGCCCTTCATCCCGTAAGGCATGTAATCCGAGGCCGAGCCGTCTCGGTGCAGGATGAGCGCGACGGGCAGCGCCGGGTCGTAGGCCGGGGAGCCGACGCGATAGGGGGACGTGCCCTCGTCCGCGTGGAAGAGCGTGAGCCCCTCGGTCGCGTCGGCCGGTCCGGTGTAGCCCGCCGATTCGATCGGCATGCGCGTGACGGCGATGACCTCTTCGGGGCGGCCGATCTCGGTCATGTACGTCGCCGCGTCGAGCGTGCCTCCGTTGCCTGCGCGGTGATCCAAGATCACGCCTCGGGCGTTGGCCTTCCAAAACGTCACGGCGTCCTTGATCGTCGTGTTGACCTTGCTCGACGGATCGCCGCCGCCGTAGAGCGTGTCCCAGACCATCCCGTAAATGGCCTCTTGCGGCGTCGTCCCGTCGACGGGCCCTTGGAAGAACCTGCCGAAGACATAGTGATTCGTCGGGTCGGGACCGTTCGCCCCCAAATGGTAAAAGGGGCGATTGTCGCAGGCGACGTCTTGGCCGCCCGAGCCGCCGGTGAGGCTCGAGACGGCGATCGTCTCCGGCGGGCCGTCACAGGTCGTCGCGTCGCATCGAAGGACCGTGATCGTCTTCGCGAAGCGGAGGATGCTGGCGCCCTGCCAGAGCGGACCACCGAGCTCTTCGGCCGAGTCGGCGAAGGAGTCGGGATCGCTCGCGACGTGGTAGCTCCAATTCACGTCGGTGAGGCTGCGCGCCCACGCGATGGGGTGCATCCCGTCCACGGCGACGAGCCGGTCGCCGGTTCGGAGGCCGCCCGAGTCCGGACCGACGTGCGAAACGAGGATGTCCTTGAACTGGGAATCCTTGGGCACGATCGCGTGAGAGAGGTCGGCGTCGCCTTCGATGAAGCACGCGTTCAGGCGGAGCGACGAGGGGTCCTCGCCGATCGGACCGAAGGAATCGGTGTGCCAATCGTGCAGCTGGTGGATGGCGGTGGCCCAGCCATTCCAGAACTGCCACGCCGTCTCGGCGTCGCGCGCCCGTTCGAGCGTCTCGAGGGCCGTCGGCAGGTAGCGCTCGCGCGTGAGCTTGCCGCCGAAGAAGGTCTCGAGCTGGCCCTCCATCGTGTCGACCATGTCGTCGCGGAGCTGGCCTTCGGGCAGCGGCGGCACGGACAAGCCTCCCACGCGGCAGCGTCCGCCGAGGCAGATCCCGTCGGCGCACACCGGATCGCGCGCGCCGGAGCACGCGAGCTCACCGACGTAGTCGCCGTGCGGGCTCATCTCGAAGGCGTCGACGTCGATGCCCGCCGCGTCGGCGAAATCGACGAGGAAGAGATAGACCTTCGGCGGCGCGTCGCCCGTCGTGTCGATCGGGACGTCGTTCGTGGCGAGCTCGACCCAACCGTCGCTCGTCGCGCGTCCGGTCGGAGCGAAGCGCGCCGAGAGCTGGTGTCGATTCGTCTCGGGCGGATAGAGGACGATGAGCCGCGCGTCGACGCTGCCGTGGCGAATCCACACCGTGGCGCGATACGACGATTGGCCGACGGGCAGCGTCGCGAGGAAGCGCTCCGCGCAGTTCGGCGTGACCTGCAGCTGGGCGACGCTCGTGCCCGAGAGCGCGTCGGCCTCTTCGGCGACGGCGTATTGATCCGGCAGGCAGGCCATGTCGAGCGAATCGGGCACGTACCGGGTCGGTGCGTCGAAGTCCTCGAAGAACACGGCGTCCTTCGCGGCGACGTAATGGCCCGCTTCGTCGAAGTCGCCCGCGTGCGCGATGGCGGGGGCGAACGCGAGAGCCCACGACAGAACGAAGCCCGCGGCTCGAACGGGTCTCCCCCACTTCGCGCACCGCTTCGCCGTCACGGCGCACCTCGCTCGTGGAGGCGCTCGAACGCCCGCTGCGCCTCGTTCGGTCGACCGTCGTGGGGCTTGGCCCACTCCGCGAGCAGGGCGCGAACGCGGACCAGATCGCTCGACTCTTCGGCCGTGGGAACCCAGGCGTCGATGGGGCCGGGCAGGGCAGGTGGAGCCGGCGGCGATCCTGCGACGCCGCTCTTCGGAGGCGCCGGGGCGGGGCTCGATCCAGCGAGGCGCTTCAGCACCGCGTCGTCGACCAACATCTTGCCGGCGCTGGTGTTGAGCACGTTCAAGAACGAACGGTTCGCGCGGGGCGGCGACACGCCCTCGAGCCTGCACCAGCCGCCTTGATCCGGATCGCCCGCGACGAGATGCACGTCGGGGTCCCCGGCGGTGAGCGGGCCTCCGCTCCCGGCGAAGCGATCGATGAGGGTGACCTTCGCCGACGAGCACGGCGTCGACGGATCGTCGAAGTGGACCCACACCGAGACCTCGAGCTCCGTTCCTTTCGAGGCGACGCCGATGCCGACCATCGATTGATGCGCAGCGAGGCGGGCGCACTTGATCCCGCTACGACAGTCGGGACCGATGACGACGTCCGTCACGGTCGGGCTCTGCCCTTGGAACCAGCCGTACTCGTCCGAGAACGGGCTCGACCACTCGAAGTCGCCGTCGAAGAGGAGGTTGTCGGTCTCGGCGACGTCGCCGAACGGATTGCGCTGGAGGACGGTGCGCTTCGGCGGACCGGCGTCGGGCGGGGCGGTCGGTGGCGTCGTGGGGATCGCCGACGCGGACCCCACGGGCGCGAGCACCTCGTCACCGGCGCAGCCCGCGCTCGCCGCGGCGACCGCCGCGAGCGACGCCACGAGCGCCCACGTCGATGCGTCGCGGCCCGTCACGGGATCTCCTGTCGGACCCAAGCGAGCGCGGCTTCGTAGACGGTGTCTTTTCCGATCAAGAGATCGCTCTCTTTCGGCAGCACGACCACGTCGGGCGAGACGCCGGTGCCATTGAGGGTCCGCCCATCCGGCGCGAACGTGTCGCCGACCGCGAGCACGTACGACATGCCGAGCCAATACCCCATCGAATAACGCGTGGAGAATCCACCATTGGTCTCGTACGGCGCGAAGATTCGCACGTGCGGCGCGCCCTTCATCCCGTAAGGGAGCCAATCGCTCGCCGACACGTCGCGCGTCGTCAGGAGCGCGACGGGCGTCGTCGAAGGGGTGGGGGTGCCCGCGGTCTCGACGAGGCCGACGGTCATGGCTTGCTGGAAGATCGCGAGCCCTTCGGCCGGGGTCGGGAGCTCGGCCTCGGCGAGCGGCCGATCGAGATAAGCATCGGAGGCGTGCGCGGGCACCGCGAAGCCCCAGAGGATCATCGGACCGAGGATCGTGCCCCCGTCGCCCGAGCGATGATCGAGGATGACGCCCTTCGCGCTGGATCGCCATTGCGTGACCGCCGCGGACAAGGCGCTCCCGACGCCATCGGACCCGGTCGTCGTGTCGAGGCTCTCCCACTCGAGCCCGTAGATCCCCTCGGTCGGGTTGGAGTCGTCGACGATGCCCGAATAGACCGTCTCGCCGACGTCGTGGCCGGGGGGGGACGTGGGCAAGTGACGCAAGGGTCGATTGTCGCAAGTGGTGTTTTGCACCATCTCGCCCGGCATCAGCTCGGGCAGGGCTTCGATGCTGATCGTCTCGGGCGCGGCGCAGGTCGAGGTGGCGCGGTCGCAGCGCACGACGGTGATCTCGCGCGCGTACCGCGAAATCAGGCTCCGGAGCGTCTCGGTGAGCTCCGCGTACGTGCGGTGATTGCTGGTCGGCTCGAGGCTCCAATGGAAGTCGACGAGCGAGCGGGCCCACGCGATCGGGTGCTGTCCGTCGATGGCGACGAGCCGGTCGCCCGCGTGCAACCCGAGCGTGTGATCCCCGCCGACGTGGGAGACGAGGATGTCGTGATACGTCGGATCCGACGGCGCGATGGAGTGGGAGAGATCGGCGTCACCCTCGAGGAAGCAGACCGCGAGGGGCTTCTTGTTGCGGAGCACGAAGTCCGCGAGCCCGCTCGTGCTCGTGTGGCCATCGTGCAGCCGCCGCACGGCGAGCATGAAGCCGTTCCAATATCCCCATTTGTCGGTGGCCGAGCCCATCTGATCGATCGCCGAGAGCGCGTAGGGGAGATCGAGCGAGCGCTCGAGATAAGGGCCAAAGAGGTATTGGAGGCGATGGCCGAGGTAGGCCGCCACCTGGTCCCGATCCGCGGGGATCGGCGGAACCCAGCCGCCCACGTTGCGACAGACGGAATGGACGCACACCTGCTCGGGGCCGCACGAGCTCGCGTCGGTGGCGCCGCCGCAGGGGCGATTGAAGTCCGCGAGCTCCATCACGCCGTCCGGCACGAGCTCGACCGCGTCCACGCGCGCGGCCGCAGCGCTGAAGGTGCCGAGCTGCACGTCGGGGCTCCGCGTGCCGTCGATGCGGACGTGGTCGTTCGCCACCTCGACCCAGCCGTCGCTCGTCATGCGGCCGGTCGGGTAGAGGGCCGCGACCTCGTCGACGAAGCCCGAATAGGACACCTCGAGATCGAGCGTCGACTCGGCGCCGTGGACCCACGCGCTGATCCGATAGGTCCGCGCCTCCGGTAGCACCGTGAGGGGGAAGTTCGCGCCCGCGAAGGGGACGAGCTCGAGCGAGCGCGAGCCCTCGAGCGCGGGCTCCGTGACCCCGGCCCCGCCCGAGCCATTCCCACCCGAGCCATTCCCACCCGAGCCATTGCCGCCCGAGCCATTGCCGCCCGAGCCATTCCCCCCCGAGCCATTGCCACCTGCGCCGTCCTCGAATCCCAGGGTCGAGACAGCCGCCGGATCGAACTCGAACGTCCCGTCCGGGGCGAACGAGCCGGCGTGCGCCGGCTTCGAGAGCAGCGTCGCTCCGAGCAGGGCCGCCGCGGAGGCGAGGCGAGGCGCGATGCGGGACGGCGTTCGCACTTCGAAAACCCTACGCTGCCGGCCCGCGCGGGGGAAGGGGCTCGAGGGTCGCGTCGGAGTCGACGCTCACGGGCGGAGCTCCGCGATCACGGGGGCGTGATCGCTCGGCGTCAGGTCGCTGCGCTTCTTTCGGAAGTCGCGATCGATGCTCACCTTCTCGGTGCGGTCGAGGACGGCGCGGGAGCCGAGCAAGAAGTCGATGCGCAGGCCCTGCTTCTTGTGGAACGCGCCGCCCCGGTAGTCCCACCACGAGAAGGCCTGCGTCGTGGGCTCCTTCTCCCGATAGAGATCGAAGTAGCCGAGCCCCACGAGCTTCGCCCAGCGCTCGCGCTCCGCGTCGGTGTGGAAGATGTGCCCGCGGTGGCCCGCGGGATCGTAGGTGTCGAGGTCGTGCGGCACGAGGTTGAAATCCCCGCCGATCACCGTCGGAGCCGCCGGATCGTGCGTGGCCTTCACGTGCTCGACGAACGCGTCGAGCCACGCGAGCTTCGCCTGGTAGTCGGGATGGGACGTGCTCTTGCCGTTCGGCACGTAGACGCTCGTCACGCGGAGACCGAGCGTCTCGACGGTGAGGACCCGCGCGCCCATCGCCTCTTGGCCCGGGAGCCCGGCCTGCACGAGCTTGGGGTCGCTCCCGAGGAGCGCGTCCATCTTCGTCAGCACCGCGACGCCGTTCCACTGCACCTGGCCGTGCGTCACCGCCTTGTAACCCGCCTGCGCGAAGGCCATGCGCGGGAAGGACTCGTCGTCGAGCTTCAGCTCCTGGAGGCAGAGGACATCGGGCTCACGCGTCCTCAGGAAGTCGAGGACGAAGTCGAGCCGCGCGTTGATCGAGTTGCAGTTCCAGGTGGCGACGAGCATTGCTTCGCGCTTCTAACGCGCCGCCGACCTCCGAGGAAGCCCCGACGCCCGCTCGCCTTCAATCCGGGTCGCACACGCCGCTGCAAGCCTGGACCAGCTGGCCGTCGGGCCGCAGGAAGGCGTCGACTTGATCCTTCGACCCCTGGGACCGACGCACCCCCTCGTGCACCGGGTTGGCGTCGATCGGCGCGACCGCGAGATCGTTCGGCGTCACGCCGAAGTCGAAGAGGGTGATGGAGGAGCCCGACGTCTGGGGGGAGGTCACGCTGGGGACGCCCCAGATCTCCCGCGGCGACGGCTCGAGCAGGTTCACCCCGAGCGTGCGCGCCTGGAGATACGACGCGAGGTTCGGGACGGCCGGATCGCCGAGGCCGGTCTGCATCGCGATGCGCAGCGACGGCGAGCTCGCGGGGTACCGATTCGCGAGCATGTGAGGCGCGTAGCTGAGCGGGTCGATGCGATCGAGCGAGGACTGCAGCTCCGCGACGAGCTTCTGCTGGTCGAGCGGGTCGGGCACCTGGAGCGCGAGCAGCGTGATGAGCGGGATGAACGCCTGCGAGCGGAACATCATCAAGGAGAAGTCCGCGCCGCCGACCGAGAGTGCGGCGCGCTCGACGTACGGCGAGAGCGTCACGTAGGTGCTGCCGAGGATGTGACCGAGGCTGATGCCGTAGTAGTAGATCGCGCTCGGATCGTAGGCGGGCTGCCCCGCCACCTGGAGCGGTCCGAGCGTCGAGAGCGGCCCCTTCGCCGCGGCGGCGACGTAGATGAGGTTCGCCATCGCCTGCTGCACGCGATCGGGCACACGACCGAGCCCCGCGGGATCGTCGACGATGGTGCCCGCGACCGGCGCCTTGTCGGCCTTCGAGAGTCCCCACCAGTCCGACGCGACGATGACGAACCCCTTCTCGTCGGCGAGCTGGATCGGGAAGTCGTCGACCTCGGTGCGGTCGCCGAAGAAGCCGTGACCGAACTGCATGAGGCGCGCGGGCGGCGTGCCGGGGGCGCGCGCGAGGACGCTCGTCGGGATCCAGATCGTGAAGGGCACCTTCGCGGTGCCGACGGCGACGACGTGCCCCGAGGCGTCGCGGTTGAGGCGCGCGAGCGGCTCGGCGGAGTCGACGTAGAGGGGCACCGTCACGGTCGCCTCGATGCGCCGCCCCACGTGGGCCGCCGGCGCGTCCTTCACCTCGACGATCGATATCTCGGGCGGCGCGGCCGCGAGGCGCGCCGCGGCGTCGGACTGGATGGCGAGCATGTCGCCCGTCGCGTTCGCTTCGCTCGACGTCGTGAAGTCCCACGCGAGCGTGAGCGAGGCGCGCGGGATGCCCGCCCGCTCGAGCACCGGGAACACGTCGGACTCGTAGTGCGCCGAGAGGGCGGCGAGCGCCGGGTGGGCCTTGCCGTGCTCGTCGCGCAGGCTCGCGAACCCGGCCGGCGCGGCGACCGCGCCCCCGGACTTGTCCTTGAGGCCGCGGAGCGCGACGACGTAGCGGTGACCGTTCGCGAGCCGCACGAGCGGGTGGAGCACGAGGGCGCGCCGATCGTCCGTCTCGGCGCGCGGGTCGAGCTCGGCGAAGTGCACGACGCGCTCTCCCGTCTCCGCGTCGACGAGCGCCGTGGGGCTCGCGTCGGTCGTGGAGACGGTCACGTCGCCCGTGTGAAAGACGAGGTTCGACGCGTCGAGGCCTTTGGGGAAGAGCGCGAGGATCGGCGTCCCGACGGGGAATCCGTCGGGGCGATGCTCGGCGAGCAGGTCGACGGTCGCCTGACCGAACTTGACCTGCGCGACGTCGGGGATCGTCACCGCGTCGTTCGAGCGGAAGAAGTCCGAGGGGTAGGGGAGCATGCAGTCGGCGGCGGGCGCGCCGGCCGCGTCGAACGCGATCGGGTTGCAGCCGTCGGGGATCGAGAGCGGCGTCGCCGTCGGCGCCGGCTCCGATGCGCACGACGACGACGCCACCAGGAGCGCGACGAGGAGCGAGCGTCGCAACGCGCCGCGATCGAAGAGCGAAGCGATCATCGCCCGAGCTTATCCGAAGCCGACCCTCCCGGGACCGCCCGTCCTTGAGGCGAGACGGTCCGTCGGCTATACGCGAAAGATGCGCTTTTCGGGCTTCGTGCTCTCTTTGCCCGCGCTCCTCGCGCTCTCGGCCCTCGCCCTCGCGTCGGGTTGCTCGGTGTACGGCCCGAGCTTGCTCGGGTCGACCGGCGGCGCCGGCGGCGGCGGTTCGTCGACGTCCTCCGGCTCGACCGTGACCGGGGCCGGTGGCGGTCCGGGCGTGTGCATGATGCCCGGTGATTGCCCCGGACAGGACACCGCGTGCGGCACGCGGACTTGCCAGGACGGCATGTGCGGCGTCGACGCGAAGATGATGGGCACGCCGGTCACGCCCGATCCGACGAAGGGCGACTGCAAGAAGCCCGTCTGCGACGGCTCCGGCGACACGACGACCGCCGCCGATCCGACCGACGTCCCGAACGACAACAACCAGTGCACCATCGACGCGTGCAACGGAGACAAGCCGTCGTTCACGAACCAGGCCGATGGCTTCGCCTGCACGCAGATGGGCGGCAAGAAGTGCAAGGCGGGGCAGTGCGTCGCGTGCGTCACCGGCACCGACTGCTCGAGCGGCGTCTGTACGAACCAAAACACGTGCGCGCCGACCTCCTGCATGGACATGGCCTTGAACGGCAACGAGAGCGACGTCGACTGCGGCGGCTCGTGCAGCAAGTGCATCAACGGCAAGAAGTGCAACGGCGCGGCCGACTGCGTGTCGGGATCGTGCGCCGTCACGTGCCAGCCGTCGTGCAGCGACGGCGTGATGAACCAAGACGAGTCGGACGTCGACTGCGGCGGCAGCTGCGGACCTTGCAACGTCGGCCAAGGCTGCGCGACGGCGAACGATTGCGTGTCCGGCGCGTGCGGCGGCACGACGTGCAGCGAGTACCAGCTGCTCATCAGCGAGGCGCGCTTCCACGGCCCCAACGGCGGCACCGACGACTTCGTCGAGATCTACAACGCGGCCCCCGGCCGCGCCGTGCTCACCTCCGACATCACGCTCGCGTCGAAGACGCTCGGCGGCGCCTCCTTCAACGACAAGTGGCCCGACGCCACGGTGACGTTTCCGATCAACCTCCCGTCGCACGGGCACTATCTCATGGCGGGCGGCGGCTACGCCGGCGCGGCCGCGGCCGACTTCAAGCTCGCAGCGGGCACGGGGCTCGTCGCCGACAAGGCCGCGGTCGTCCTGAAGGACAAGACGACGGTCCTCGATGCGCTCTGCATCTACTGCGGCACCGGCACCTTCGACGCGACCTACCAGTGCGAAGGAACGCCCATCAACATGACGGGGTGCACCTCGAGCACGCTCGATCGATCCGAGGAGCGCAAGCCGGGGGGGGCAGCGGGCAACGCCACCGACACGAACGACAACACCGCGGACTTCTCGCTCATCTCCCCCGCCAACCCGCAGAACCTCCAGAGCGCGCCGACGCCCTGAGTGTGCCGACATCGTGCCGCGCGGGCCTTGCCGGGGCCCACGCGCGGTCGCATCTTCGAGCGTGCTTCGATCCGGATGAGCGCGCACGGCCCGCGACGGACGCCTGGCGAAATCGCGCGGTCTGCGCTATAGTTACGCTTCCGTTGCGTAACGAGGAACCACGATGATCACCATCACTGAGAAAGCCGCCACGAAGGTTCACGAGATCGCGAAGGACGAGGATCTGCTCGGGCAGGGTCTTCGGCTCCGCGTCATCGGCGGAGGCTGCGAGGGCTTCTCGTACGACCTCTATTTCGAGGACAAGCCGACCGAGATGGACGAGGAGTTCGAGGACCGGGGCGTGAAGCTCTACGTCGATCCGCTCTCCTACCAGTACCTCGACGGCACCGAGATCGACTACGTCGAGGGACTCCACGGCTCGGGCTTCAAGTTCCAGAACCCGAACGTGAAGAGCACCTGCGGCTGCGGCTCGTCGTTCTCGGCCTGAAGCCCTGTGCCTCTGAGGCGCTGTGCCTGAACCGCTCCGCGGGTTTCTGATCGGAGCGTCGGGTGGCAGAATGAGACGGTGACCACCCGGCGACAGGCGCTCGCGTCGCTCGGCGCGCTCTCGGCATGGGGCCTCGCGGGCCGCGCCGAGGCGGAGGACGGCTCGGAGGCGATCGATCGATCGTCGAACGACTTCGACGTGCTCGATCTCTTGGTCGACGGCGATCGAGCGCTCGGTCGCCGTTTCACCTTGCTCGCGCCGAAGCACGCCGCGCCTGGCGCCGCGCTCCCCCTCGTCGTCGCGCTGCACGGGCTCGGCGAGACGCACGACGAGAAGCTCGGCGTGCACGCATGGCTCGACCTCTACGGGCTACGCGCGGCGTACGAGCGGCTGCTCCACCCGCCCGTCCGACCCGTCGGCCGACGCGGCGACTTCACGGACGCGCGCCTCGCCGAGGTGAACGCAGCGCTCGCGCAGGCTCCGTTCCGCGGTCTCGTCGTCGCCTGCCCCTTCACCCCGAACACGAAGCGGATGAACGATCCCGCGAGGGCGCTCGCTTCGTACGCCGCGTGGATCGCAGACACCGTCGTCCCGCGCGCGCGCCGCGAGGCAGGCGCCGCGTCCTCGACGTCCGCGACGACGATCGTCGGTTGTTCCATGGGGGGCGCCGTGGCGCTCGAGGTCTTCGCTCGGCGACCGGAGGTGTTCGGCGGGGTCGGCCTCGTCCAAGGCGCCGTGTCGGCGTGGAGCGCGCCTCGCCACGCGGCCGCGTTGACGAAGGCGATCGACGCGGCCGGGCCTCGCGACGTGCACCTGCTCACCAGCGAGGAGGACCCCTTCCTCGCCGGGCATCGAGCGCTCGCGAAGGAGCTCGAGGCGAAGAAGATTCGGCACGAGCTGCGCGTCCTGCCCGGCCCACACGATCAGCCCTGGTTGAGAGATGCAGGAAGTATCGAGATGCTGTTGTATCAAGATCGTCGTCGGCCCTGATCGCTCCGCGGAGCGCCGAAAAGCATCGAGCCCCGCTCCGGAGAGCGAGGCTCGGTGGTCGCAGGCTCGCGTAAGCCGAGTTCTGTCGGCGATCGGGTCGCCCCTCCCGCCGTGACGATCATTCCTCTAGGACGCGCGTCGCCGCGCGCCTCCAGCAGTCTACCCGGGAGCTCGAGCGAGCCGCTCTTCCCGTCTGCCCGAGGGCCGACGATCGCTCCCCTATGTGACCTTGCTCCAGGTGGGGTTTGCCATGCCACGCTCGTTGCCGAGCGTGCGGTGGGCTCTTACTCCGCCGTTTCACCCTGACCGACCAGCGCGGTTGCCCGGCGGGTCGGCGGTCTCTTTTCTGTGGCACTTTCCTCGAGGTCACCCTCACCGGGCGTTACCCGGCACCTTGCTCTGTGGAGCTCGGACTTTCCTCCCGCGACGGGCGCGCCCCGTGGGACGCACGCTTCGCCGGCGATCGTCTGCTCTCCTGCGACGCGAGACACCTACGCACAACGGAGGCGGCGCGCAAGGTGAGGACGAGCGGCGCGCCGATTTCCGACGTCGCGCGACGCCCTCACATGCCCGTGCCCGTCGAGCTCGCGCTGGAGGACGACGCGCTGGAGGACGACGCGCTGGAGGACGACGCGCTCGAGGACGACGCGCTCGAGGACGACGCGCTCGAGGATGACGCGCTCGAGCTCGATCCGGTCCCCGTGCCGTGCCCTTGCGCGCACGTGCCGGTGTCGCAGGTCGTGAACCAGGCTTCGAGCACGTCGCGATCGGCTCGAGCGAGCCCGGGCGGGTTCTTGCCGAATGGCATGCCCGGCGACGCCCCGGGCTGGATCTGCTTGCGCATCTCTTGCCAGATGGGCTCGGTCAGGCCCGGGACGGGCGCCTGCGTGTCCGCGTAGGACGTGAGCGAGAACGGTGCCCCCATCGTCGGGACGCTGGCGTGGCAGCCTTGGCAGTTCTCGGCGAGGACCGAGTAGACGTCGCAGGGCAAGCCGCCGGTGTCCGGGTACGCGCACTCTCCGTTCGGCGAGGGACCGCACGTCCCGTCCACGCAGTTGGTCTCGAGGTTCGCCTTGCAGGAGAGCGAGAGCCCCGTGACGGAGAGCAGCGCGATCGAGAGGACGAGGGCTCGGGTCATCGCGGTCATCGTCTCAGACCTGACCGCTGCGCTCAACGGCCCGAGAAGGATCGCCCGTGGGCGCTCATCCTCGGCCCTCACGGCGTCGCCGCGCCATCTCCGCGCCGAGCTCCGCGCTCCTGCGTGCTGCCGACTCGACCGCGTCGATGAGCGTACGCCGAAGCCCGCCGGACTCGAGCGTGTGCAACCCCGCGATCGCCGTTCCGCCGGGGCTCGTCACCATGTCCTTCAGGCGCCCGGGATGCTCGCCCGTCTCGAGCTGCAGCTTCGCTGCGCCGTACACGGTCTGCGCGGCGAGCAAGAGGGCCGTGTCGCGCCCGAGCCCGACCTTCACGCCGCCGTCGGCCAGCGCCTCGATCATCAGCATGATGTAAGCGGGCCCGCTTCCCGAGAGCCCGGTCACCGCGTCGAGCAGCGACTCGTCGAGCACGGCGCAGCGGCCGACCGCCTCGAAGAGCGCTTGGGCGACGGCCATGTCGGCCTCGCTCGCGTGACTTCCCGCAGAGATCGCCGTCGCGCCGGCGAGCGCGATCGCCGCCGTGTTCGGCATCGAACGAACGACGCGTGCCCCCGGGCCGAGCGTCGCCTCGAACACCTCGATGGGGACGCCGGCGGCGATGGACACGACGAGCGTGCCCTCCGTGAGGTGGTCGGCGATGACCGGCAGCACGCGATCCACGATCTGGGGCTTCACCGCGACGACCAAGAGGTTCGACCAGCGCACGAGCGCGGCGTTGTCCGTCGTCGTCTCGATGCCGTAGGTCTTGGCGAGCTCCGCGAGGCGCGCGGCCTTCACGTCGCTCGCGCGGATCTGCGAGGGCTCGACGCTCTTCGAGTGAAGCAGGCCGTTGATGAGCGCCGAGGCCATCGCGCCCGCACCCAAGAATCCGATCCGCCGGCCACTCAGAGTCGAGGAGTCACCCATGGGGCGCGGACGCTACTCCCCAACTTTGTCGGTCGCAACCGCGCCCCACGCGTGCACCTGGGAATCAGGGCTGTACCATGGTGGTTCGACTCGACTGGATGAGGCAAGCATGCTGAGAACGATCGATCTCCCCCGCTCTCCCGAGGCGCCGCTCGCCCCGCGGAGCTCCTCCAGCTCTCGAATCCTCCTGCGCCGCGCGCGCGGTCCCGGCCTCGGGCTCCTCACGGCGCTCGGGCTCGCGATCACGATCGCCGGCTGCAGCAACAAGGCGACGCAGGTCACCGCCGGCGTCGAGGCCAAGTCGCTCAACGACGGATCCGTCGAGCGGCAGGCGCTGCCACCGCTCAAGGTGAGCCAACCACTGCCGCCGGCGCCGGTGCCGGCGACGTTCGACGTCGCCGACCTCGCCGAGAAGGTGAAGCCGACGGTCGTGAACATCACCACGGTCCAGCGCGTCAGCGCGCCGACGATGGGCTACCCGTTCGAGTTCTTCATGGGCCCCGACGGAGCACCGCCCCAAGGCGAGCGCCAAGGCGCGGGCACCGGGTTCATCATCGACGCGAACGGCTACGTCGTCACGAACGAGCACGTCGTCCACGACGCGGACGAGGTCAGCGTCAAGCTCTCCGACGACCGCGAGTTCCCCGCGGACGTCGTCGGGCGCGATCCCAAGCTCGACATCGCGCTGCTCCGGCTCCGCGACGCGCACGATCTTCCCGCGGTGCACCTCGGCACGAGCGAGACGCTGCGTGTCGGCGAGTCGGTCCTCGCCGTCGGCAACCCGTTCGGGCTCGGCCACACGGTCACGCTCGGCATCGTGAGCGCCAAGGCGCGCAGCATCGGAGCCGGGCCCTACGACGATTTCATCCAGACCGACGCCGCGATCAACCCCGGCAACAGCGGTGGGCCGCTCTTCAACTGGCGCGGCGAGGTCGTCGGCATCAACACCGCGATTCGTCCCGGCGCGAACACGATCGGCTTCGCGATCCCGATCGACGCCGTACGCGACATCCTCGGGCAGCTGCGCGACCACGGGCACGTCGTGCGCGGCAAGCTGGGGCTCGTGTTCCAACCCATGTCGAGCGATCTCGCGCAGGCGCTGAAGCTGAAGACGCCGACGGGCGCGCTCGTCGCGCAGGTCGAGCCAGGCGGCTCGGCGGCGCGCGCCGGCATCAAACCGGGCGACGTGATCGTCAGCATCAACGGGACCGAGATCCACCACGCCGAGGAGCTGCCGCGCAACGTCGCGAAGAACGCGCCCGGCGCTGCCATCAAGGTCTCGTACCTCCGCGACGGGAAGAAGATCGACGCGACGGCGACGCTCGACACGCTCGAGGACGACTCGGACGCGGGCGCGGGGCCGACCCGCAAGACCAAGCCCGCGCAGCCGCAGAGCAGCAACAAGCTCGGCATCCAGGTCGGCAACGCGAAGGGCGGTGGCGTCCTCGTCGAGTCGATGAGCGGGACGAGCCCCCTCAAGGAGATCCGCCCGGGCGACACGATCGTCGAGGTCGCCGGCACGCCGACGCCCGACGTGGACGCGCTCCAGAAGGCGCTCGAGAAGGCGACCCCCGGCGCGATGGTGGTGGCGAAGGTTCGACGCGGCGACGCGGCGCGCTTCGCGGCGCTCCCCGTCCCGAAGTGAGGCGGGCCTCGTCGTCGTGAGACGGTGGGCTCGGGGCTATTCGCAGCCGAGCTCGCCGTTCTTCATCACGCACTTCTCGCCCGCGAGGCACATGCCTGCGCACGGATCGGGATCGCTCTTGTCGGGTGGCGGCGGGCAGTCGCAGTGACCGCTCCCGCGCGGCGTGTCCGGGTCGCCCGGCTGCGCGTCGGCCGCGAGCAGGGCGCACTCCTCGGCGCAGGGATCCTCCTCCGGAAGCGGCGCTTCGAGCCTCGCCGGCACGCACGTGCCCGACCGGTGATCGCACACGGTGCCGTACGCGCACGTGGCGTAGCAAGATCCGGTCGCCGCGCGCATCGCCACGGCGGCGGCGACGTTCGCCGCGGTCACGATGGCCGCGTTCGCCGCCGGGCTCTTCGTGCAGCTCGTCGGCCAAAGGACGAGCGCCGTCGAGAGGAGTCCCGCGATCCGCCGAGCGCGCATGCGTCCATCCTAGGCCTCTCGTGCGACCGCGCCACGACGGTTTCGACGTGGCTCAGTTCACGGCCCCGATCGCGCCGAGGTACCGAGGCAGGAGCCCGTCGTTCCGGATGGTGACGGGCACGGGCGCGGAGATCGTGCTCCCTTCGATCGCCATCCGCTGCACCGCGGCGCGCTCGCCGTCCGCGGCGAAGCACGCGCCGCAGCGGGCTTCGCATCGCACCTCGCCGAAGCCGGCGGTCGGATCGTCCTCGAGCAGCGTCGCCTGATCCGTCCCGTCGAGCGACGAGCGCACGAGCGCGTCCTTGCGGGGAGGCGAGGCCGTCGCCGACCCGAACGTCGTGAAGAGCACCACCTCGTTCGTCGCGAACGTCACCGAGAAGCCGAGCGAGCCTCCGCCGAAGTTCGTCGCCGGCACACGCGCGATCGGTGCGAGGCCGTTCGTCCGATCGAGCACCACCAGCGCCGACGTGTCGAGCGAAGGATCGTTGCCGCCGGCGAAGTCACCCGAGCACGACACCGCGAGCTTGCTCCCGTCCGGCGAGACGGCGAGGCCGAGGCACGAGTGGCTCCCGGCGAGCGTCGTCACGTCGAGGACGGCGTCCGTCGACGGATCGATCGTGACGATCTTCGAGTCGCCGTTCGTCTTGAAGTCGGCCGAGAGCGCCGCGCAGAGCACGTACACTCTGCCGTCGACCTCGATCATGCGCGACGGCCTCGGCTGGATGCTCCCGCCCTCGTCCTCGAGCGCGGGATGGAGATCGAGGCGCCCCTCGATCGCGTGCTTCACCGGGTCGACGATCAAGAGATCGCCGCCGCCGTCGAATGGCTCTCGACCGGGCTTGGGGTTGTCGTCGTAGCGCGTCACGTACGCCTTCTCGGGGGCGACTTGGAGGTAGTCGTACGGGTTCGACGAGAAGCCGGTCTGGACCGAGAGCTGTCCTTGGACGCGGCCGCTCGCGGCGTCGACCCAGGTCAGCACCGCCGCCGGGTAGCGATCGATGAGCACGATCTCCGGCGCGCGTGTGGCGGAGGTCGGCACGACGGTGTCCCCGCTGAAGGGCGCGGAGAGGCCCGTCGTCGCCGAGTGGGAGGAGAGCATCGTCGCCGACTTCACCGCGCCGTCGAACCCGAGCGCCGCGATGCTCGTGGAGCTCCAGTCGGAGGGCGTCGACGAGACCAGGAGCGCGCCGCACGCGCCCGGGCCGAGCGTCACGCCGCCCGTGTCTCGCGGAGGCGTGTACGACGAGCAAGACAGCGTCGACGCGAGGACCCCGGACAACAGCGACGCGGCTCGGGTCGAACCGCGCACCGCTCGAGGCACCCTCGGATCCATCGCAGCTCGGCTAGCACGCTCGGCCTCCCGAGAGAAGCGCGAGGCGCCCGCGGCTGCGGCCGGCGCCGCGCACTTTTTTGTCGAGGCCCGGGGGCCGGATGGGCAAGCTGCCGCACGTGGCCGACGACGATCGAACGAGACGGGAGCGGATCGCCTTCGCGGCGCTCCTCGGCTTGCTCGTCGTCACGGCGATCGGCGCGCTCGCGTTCGGCGCGACGTCGCTCGGGCTGGGGCGCGTGGTCTCGCTCGCGCTCGAGCCGCTCGGACGCGTCGATCCGCGCATCACCGAGGCCGACCGCACCGTGCTCTGGTCCATCCGCGCGCCCCGGGTCGTCCTGGCCGCCCTCGTCGGCGCCGTCCTCGCGATGTCGGGCGCCGCGCTCCAGGGGCTCTTTCGCAACCCGCTCGCGGACCCCGGGCTCATCGGCGTGTCGAGCGGCGGATCGCTCGGCGCGGCGTCGATGATCGTCGTCGGCGCGCCGCTCTTCGCGATCGCACCTGCGTGGCTGAGGCCCGCGATGCTCCCGCTCGCCGCGTTCGCGGGCGGGCTCGTCGCGACGCGCCTCGTGCTGCGCCTCTCCACGTCCGAGGGGCACACGCACGTCGGCGTCATGCTGCTCGCCGGCGTCGCGGTGAACGCCTTCGTGGGCGCCGCGCTCGGCCTGCTCGCGTCGTTCGCCACCGACCGCGCGCTGCGCGACCTGTTCTTCTGGACGCTCGGCAGCTTCTCGATGGCGAGCACGACGAGCGTGGCCGCCGCCGCGATCCCGATCGCCGTCTGCCTGGTCGGCCTCCCGCGGTTCGCGCGCGCGCTCGACGTGATGCTCCTCGGCGACGTCGAGGCGAAGCACCTCGGCGTGCGCGTGTCGCGCGTCCGCTCGGCGATCGTCGTGCTCTCGTCGCTGGGGGTCGGCGCCGCGGTCTCCGTCGTCGGGCTCATCGGGTTCGTCGGCCTCGTCGTGCCGCACCTCGTGCGCCTGTCGATCGGGCCGAGACACGAGCGCCTCTTGCCGCTCTCCGCGCTGCTCGGCGCGTCGCTCGTGATCGTGGCGGACACCCTCGCGCGCGCCGTCGTGGCGCCGCTCGAGCTGCCCATCGGGGTGCTCACGGCGCTCGTCGGCGGCCCGAGCTTCTTGTGGCTCTTGTTCCGAGAGAGGCAGCGGGTGTCGTGATTCGACTCGAGTCCGTGGCGTTTCGCGTCGGCGCGCACCGCATCCTCGGCGGCGTCGATCTGTCGGTCGAGGCGGGCGAGGTCGTCGCGATCGTCGGGCCCAACGGCGCGGGCAAGTCGACGCTGCTCGCCATCGCGTCCGGCGACTTCGCGCCCACCGAGGGGCGCGCGCGCCTCGCGGCTCGCGACGTGGCCACGGCGCCGGACGACGAGCTCGCGCGCGAGCGCGCGGTGGTCCGCCAGGTGACCCACCTCTCCTTCGACTTCCGTGTGCTCGACGTCGTCCTCATGGGCCGGAGCCCCTGGTCGCGAGGCCGCACGACGGCGCGCGACACGTCGATCGCGCGGCGGGCGCTCGAGCGAGTGGGGCTCGAGGCGAAGGGCGACCGCGCGTTTCCCACGCTCTCCGGCGGCGAGAAGCAGCGCGTACACCTCGCGCGTGCGCTCGCGCAGATCGGCCTCGGTGAAGAGGGCAAGGCGCTCTTGCTCGACGAGCCGACGGCGGCGCTCGACCCCGCGCATCAGCACCGCGTGCTCGCCATCGCGCGTGACGTCGCGGCGCGAGGCCTCGCGGTGCTCGCCGTGTTGCACGACGTGAACCTCGCCGCGCAGTACGCCGATCGGGTCGTCGTCCTCGCCGACGGCCGGGTCGCGGCGCACGGCGCCCCTTCCACCATCTTCACGGCGGAGCTCTTTCGTGAGGTGTTCGGCGTCGTGGCGACGATCGCTCCTTCGCCGTGGAGCGCCGCCGTTCCGCTCGTGCTCGTCGAGCGCCCGTGCGAACGCTGACGCATGCGCAGCTGGCGAAAGCTCGCGAGATTCGCTAAAAGCACCCAGCCCCGCCGATGACGCCGGTACCGACGCGGAACGAACTTGAAAACGGCTTTCATCTTCGCTATCAGATAGACACGTCGATGCTCTTGGTCTCGAGGTCTGCTTCGCCCCTCCCGCCCCCGCGCTTCTCTCGCTCGCGTGCTCGAGGCTTCTCGCTGCTCGCGCTCGCGGCGCTCGCCTGCTCCGCCGTCCTGGGCGCCCACGAGCGGACCGCGAGCGCGCATCCGCGCCCGCTGCCCTTCACGTACACCTACCCGACGCTGCCGAAGGGCGAGGTCGAGGTCGAGCAGTACGTCGACTTCGATCCGGTCAAGGCGACCTCCACCGAGACGGGTAAGCCGCGCTTCTTCGGCGCCACGCAGCTCCAGACCGAGGTCGAGATCGGGCTCACCGATCGCCTCGAGCTCGGCTTGTACGCGACGTTCGTCCCGCGACCCCAAGACGGCTTCACGTCGATGCCGGTGCTCCCCGAGGGAAATGGGGCGAAGCAGCGGCTCCGGCTCCGCCTCGCCGAGGAGGGGCAGTGGCCGATCGACCTGGCGCTCTACGGCGAGGTCGTCGAGAACGATCGTGAGATCGAGCTCGAGGCGAAGGTGATCCTCGCGCGACGCCTCGGCGATCTGCACATCGTGGCCAACCTGACGAGCGAGTTCGAGGCCTATTTCAAGGGCGAGAAGGAGCTCGTGCTCGATCCTTCGCTCGGCGTCACCTACCAGGTCACCCCGGCGTTCCACCCGGGGCTCGAGTACTGGGTGCGCGCGAGCTTCCCCCTCGGCGAGGAGAGCGAGGAGCCGGGCGGCGTCGAGGCGCCGCGTCCGTTCAACGACGGGCCCCATCACTACGTCGGGCCCGCGATGATGTTCGACTTCGGACGCGCCTGGTGGTCGACCGGCGCCTACTTCCGCGTGAGTGACGTCGGCCACGTGCTCGTCCCAGGGGACGCGTTCGGGCCGGTGTGGCTCCGCACCGTCGTGGGGGTGGGGCTGTGAGGCGCCCGTCGATCGCGCTCCCACGCGCGCTCGCGCGGTGGATGCCGGTCGCCGCGCTCGCCGTGACGAGCGCGCTCGCCGGCTGCGCGCCGGAGGCGCTCGCGCCCGAGTCGCCCCCCATCGCGCGCGTCTGGGTCAGCCGCTGCGGCGCGTGCCACACGCGCGTCGAGCCCGGATCGCGCACGCGCGATCACCTCGAGGACGCCTTCAAGCGTCATCAGCGGCGCGTACACCTCACCGGTGACGAGTGGACGCAGCTCGTCGACTACCTGGCGAAGCACGACGCGACGGCCGCGGCGGATCTGCGTGCGCCCGGCGATCCGAGCGCCGCGCCGACGGCCGCCTCGCACTGACGAGGACGAGCGCCGCGCTCAGCCCTTGTCGTCGTCGTCGTGCTTGTCGCCGCCGTGTCGATCGTGGTCGCGCGGCTCGCCCGCGTGGACGAGCGCGTCGTGCAGCATGTGAGACACGTGCTCGTCCGCGAGCGCGTAGTAGATGTGTTTGCCCTCGCGGTGTCGGCGCACGAGCCCCTCGGAGCGGAGCAGACGGAGCCGCTGCGACACCGTCGAGAGGCCCTCGTCGAGCGTCTCGGCGATCTCGGTCACGCACTTCTCGCCGCGCGAGAGGAGCTCGAGCAACCGGAGCCGCGACACGTCGCCGGCCGCGCGGAAGATCCCCGCGGCGCGCTCGAAGGCCATGTTGGAGTACGGCGTCGGAGGCGTCGGCGCGTGGACGTGCTCGCCCGTCTCGCAGGCCGGATCCCACTTCGTTTCGGTCGCTGACATCTGGCTCGACTGTCGCACGCGACGGGGAGGGGCCGCAAGCACGCGCCGCGCGAGGAGCGGCGCCGAGCGCGCGTCGCATCGGCCGCTCGGTCGGCGCGCGCGCTACGGTGAGGGCGTGCCGTCGGGGTGCACGGCGAAGTGGAACGACGGATCGGCCGTGCCCGTCGCGTAGTCGATCATGTCGACTTGGATCGTGCCGTTCGGACGTTGGTAGATGAGCGCGTAGCCGTAGTTCTTGCTGCCCGTGAGCGGCGCGCCGCCGTTGCCCACCACGATCTCGTTCCCGTATCGCTCGTAGGTGTGCGTGTGGCCGACGATCTCGAGCGTCAGCGGGTGCGCGCCGATGATCTGCTCCGAGGGGCTCACGCCCGGGGCTTGGGTCACGAGCTGCGACTCGTGCCGGATGACGAACGTGTACGTCGTCGGCTTCGAGAGCGCCTGAGCGAGCCAGGTCGCCTGCGCCGTCGACCACGCGTTCGCCGCGACGAACACGAACTTGCTCGTCCAGCTCGCGTCGGTCGCGTCGATCTCGACCGAGTAGTAGGGGAGCGACTTGCCGATCGGCGAGAGCAGCTTCGAGACGAAGGCGCTCATGTTGTTCGTCACGCCGTCGGTGGTTCCGGGCCCGCAGTTCGACGCCGTGCCGCCGGTGCACTCGTGGTTGCCCATCGCCGGGAAGACGACGCCCGAGTACTTGTTGCGCGCCGCGAGGTAGAGATCGAACTGCGCGTTCGCCGTCGATCCGTAGGGCTTCGCGAACACGTAGTCGCCCGTCGAGAGGCTGAAGGGCGGGCGCGGGTTGAGCGCTTGGATGTCGGAGTAGATCTTGCCGATGATCGCGTTCGGGTAGCCGGCGGTGTCGTCGATCACGGCGGGGCGCGTGTCGCCGACGACGGTGAAGAGCAGGTGCGAGAGCGTGCCGCCGGAGCCGTTCACGGTGCCCGTCGGCGGGGGGCCCATCGTCGGCGGGCCGCCGCCGGTGCCGCAGTTCGTCGGCGGGGCGTGGCACTTGTTGTTGCTCGTGTCGCACCACCAGCCGCCGTAGCAGCCGTTCGCTTGGCAGGAGGCGCCGCTGCACGACGAGCAACCGGCCTTCGTGGTGGGGTCGACGAGCGTGCCGCACATGCCGGTGCTCGAGCCGCCGCCGGCGCCCGGAGGGGGCGCCGCGCAGTCCCCCGTCGCGGGCACGCAGACGCTCACCTGATCGCCGGAGACGTTCGTGACGACCGCGCAGCTCCGACCGGAGGCGCACTGCATCGAAGCATCGCACGGCGGGGCGCAGTACGAGTCGCTGCCGAGCTGTGCGCAGACCCCGCCGTTCGCGCAGTCCTGATCCGTGACGCACAGCGGGCAGGGGTTCGAGCCGCCGGCGCCGCCGCTCCCCCCCGAGGTCGCCGACGAGGAGCCGCCGCCTGCGCCGTCGCTCGTCCCGCTCGGTGAGCAGCCGACCGCAGCGATCAGGAGCAGGGCGTGCGGGAGCAGACGTCGCGGTCGAGGCACACGCTCCTCGTCCCATACCGCGAAGATCCAGTCCAACGGCGATGCGGCTCGTGACGAAATCTTCATCGTAATCGGGCTCCTCGGGGCCGGCGCTCGCGGAGCTTGACCGGATCGCGCCGGAACCTTCACCGAAAAACGAAATCGCCCCGGAGGGGTCCCGTCGGCGCCCGCCGCGCCATCACTTCATGGAATGCGAAACTCATAATCTGTCGCCGCGCCGCCGCAGTTCGCGAACCGGCGCGCGTCGGCGTGGTATCGAACGATCGAGAGGGCCGCGCAGCCTCGTGAAGCCGCCCCGAGCTCGCGCTCGAGGATCGGCCCTCACGCGTTGGCGCGCCCGACGTTCGCCATGATCGCCGCCTGCGCCATCGCCGTCCTTTCGGTGCTCTTCGGAGCCGCCGTGGGCTTTTCACGGCGCATCGGCGATCGTCACCTCGGCCCGGTGCGTACGTTCGCGTTCGCCGCCGCCCTCGCCGTCGTGTTCGGGCAGTTCCTGCCGGACGCGTTCGAAGGGATCGGCGCGTGGGCCGCCGTTCCGTTCGCGCTCGGCGTGCTCGGGCCTTGGCTGCTCGAGCAGCTCACCTCGCGCGTCTCCCGCTCCCGTCGCGCGCTCGGGCTCGAGGTCGGTTACCTGGGACTCTTGGTTCACCAGCTCGGCGACGGCGTGGGCATGGGGACGTATACGGGCCCGCGCCACGCCGGTCACTCGCACACGGACGTGTTCCTCGCGATCGGAGGGCACACGGTCCCCGTCGCGGCGATGGTCGTCGTCGCGTTCCTGCGAGCGAAAGGACCGAAGGTCGCCGCCGTGCGCGCGCTCGGCCTCGCGATCGCGGTCGTCTCGGGCGTGGTCGCGGCGCGGCTGCTGAGCGTCTCGCTCGTCGAGGCGCACCACGCGGCCATCTCGGGGCTGGTCGGCGGCCTCCTGCTGCACATCGCGACGCACGATCTCCGCGCCAATCTCCCGACCGGGTTGCGTGAGCGTGTGCTCGACCTCGCCGCCGGCGCCGTCGGCCTCGCGATGGTGCTAGGCACCTCGAGCGGCCACGAGCACGAGCACGCGAGCGACGCGGTGGCCACGGCGGCGAGGCCCGAGGCGCTCTCCGCGTTCGTCCCGCTCGCGCTCGTCGTCGCTCCGCCGCTGCTGCTCGGCCTCGTCGCATCGTCGATCCTCCAAGCGATCGGCCAGCGCGCGATGGCCGCGCGCGCGAACGGAGCGCCCGAGGCGAGCTCGGGATCTCGCCTCCGCGACGCGTTGCGCGGCGCGCTCGTCGGGCTCCCGCTCCCGATCTGTTCGTGCGGAACGCTGCCGCTCGCGCAGTCGCTCGTCGCCCGCGGCGCGACGCCCGCGCTCGTCGGCGCGTTCCTCGTGGCGACGCCTTCGCTCGGCGTGGACACCCTGCTCGTCACCGGCACGTTCTTCGGGTACCGCACGGCCGGGCTTCGCCTGTTGCTCACGCTCGGCGTGGCGGTCGTGGCGGCGCTGATGCTCTCGGTGGTCGCGCGAGCGGGCGCGCCGGCGCCCGGCGCGAAGACGGCGCTCTTCGCGTCGCGCGACGACGACGCTGCGCCGCTCGCCTCGAGGGCGGCGAAGAGCCTCGACGAGCTCGTGCACCACACCCTGCCGTGGACCGTGGTCGGGCTCGTCGTGGCGAGCTACGCCGACGGCGCGCTCGGGCGTGGCGCGCTCGCGCTCGGCGGGCGAGGGGGGCTCGACGTCGTCGTCGTCCTCTCGCTGGCGCTCCCTGGCTACGTCTGCGCGACGAGCGCGACGCCGCTCGCGGCCGTCTTGCTCGCGCATGGCCTGTCGCCGCAAGCGGTGCTCGTCGGGCTCGTGGTCGGCCCGGCGCTCAACGTCGCGACCGTCGCGTGGCTCTCGAGGACTTGGGGCCGGCGCGCGGCGGTCGTCGTCACGTCGACGGTCGCCGCCGTCGCCGTGCTCGGTGCGTTCGCGAGCGCGTCGGTCGGCCTGCCGAGCCTGGTCCGACCGCCCACGTGGCCCCGCGGAGAGCTCGGCTCGCTCGTCGCCGTCGCGCTCCTCGTCGTGCTGGCGGCGGGCGCGAGCTTTCGCCGCGGCGTCCGCGGTTTCTTCGCGTCCCTCCTCGACCCCATCGATCCCGAGTCCGGCGAGCGCCACGATCACGCGGGCGTCCACGATCACGACCCTTCGTGCGCGCACGAGCCTCACGAGCACGGTCTGCCGGGCGCCTCGAGCGACGTCGAGCTCTCGGCGCACGGCCACTGACGCGCGCCCTCGGGGGCGCGGCGTCGATCCGTCCGGCCGCGGCGCCGCTCAGCAGCTCGCGGTGATCGTGTGCGTGTGCGTGTTGGCCGCGTCGAAGCCGGACATGATCCCGGTCACCATCATCCCCGCCTTGAGCTGCGCGAGCTGCGCGGCGGTGATCGTCACGCTGTGCGTGTGCGGGCTCGTCCCTTGGATGTCGTAGGTCTTGTCGGCCGTGGACGAGAGATCGGCCATCGGGATCACGAGGACGTGCCCGTGCGTCGGCACGATCGCCGTCCCGGTCGCGCCGCACATCGCCGCCATGCCGGTGCTGGTGCTCCCCGTCGCGGTCGACGTCGAGCCCGAGGTGGACGTCGAGCCCGTTCCCCCCGCGCCGCCGGTGCCGCCCGAGTCGCCGCACCCTTCGCCGACGATCACCGCTCCGACGGAGGTGATGAGGATCTTGATGAAACCGTTCCGCGTGACCTGCATGGCGAGCTCCTTGAGGTTCGAGGCGCCGTCCTGGGGGTGGCGTCGCGTCCGGGCAGCAGGCTAACGGGCGAGCGCGACGCGGTAAAGCAAGCGCGCACGCGCGGAGCCGACCCGCGACGACTCGTCGCGGCCTCAGACGTCGAGCGCGCGAAGGCTCGTGCGGGCCGCGAGCGCGCCGTGCAGCGTGAACGCGATCGCGCCGAGCACCGCGAGGACGACGGCGCGACGCGCGTCGACCCCGAGGAGCATCGCGAGCGCGAGCGCGAGCGCCCCCGCGGAGCCGACCAGATCGGCGCGTGGTCGCTCTCGGCGCAGTCGAAACGAGAGCATGCGGACCCCGAACGCGACGTTCGCGAGCCCGCCGAGGATCACGACCGCGACCGCCGTCATGGCGCCCGTCGCGTAGCTCGCTACGAGCGCCGCGTTGAACGCGAGGAGCACCGCGGCTGGACCGAGCCGCCGAGGCGCGACCCGCGCGACCCGATAGACGCCGTGCACGATCCCGAACGCCACCGTCGACAGCACCCAGATCGCGATGAGATCCCGCGCGCCGAGCCCGAGCACGAGCGGGCGAGCGAAGACGCTCGTACCGAAGAGCGCGGACGTCAGGAGGGCGGCGGTGAGCGCGACCGACGACTCGATCTGGTTCAGCAGGCCGAGCCGGAACACCCCGAGCTCCGCCTGCTCCCAGTACACGACGGCGGCGGCGGCAGGCAGGCCCACGCTCGCGAGCACCCAAACGATGGGTGGCGCGCCGATCGACATCGCCGTGACGTAACCGAGGTACGCCACGTTGAAGAGATCGAGCCCGTGGTCGAGGAGCTCTCCGAGCGGTGAGCACTGGTTCGTGCGTCGCGCGTGAGCGCCGTCCGCGTTGTCGCACAGGACGTAGGCCCAGACGAGGAGCGTCGAGACGACGAACGGCCAGCCCCGGGTCGGCCACGTGAGCAGCAGCACGGCCGCCGATCCGAGGCAGAGCGCGTGACCGAGGTGGGTGATCGTGTTCGGGCTCACGCGCGCCGGGATCCAGCGGAGCACCGGCTCGACGAGCCACCGCGTGTAATAGGGCAGCAGGAGGGAGCGGTCCTCGACGCGGTAGGCGGGCGGCTTCGACTCCGGCATGCCGGCTCACAGCATGCGGCATCAGGCCCCCCGCGCGCAAACCCCTCGCTCGTCGAGGGCGCCGCCTCGTCGCGACGCTTGCGGGGGATCGACCGCTTCGGCCATGCTCCGCCCCCATGACTCGACGCCGCAAGATCGCGATCAACACGGGCGGCGGTGACGCCCCGGGCCTCAACGCCGTCGTTCACGCGGCGACGCTCGCCGCGGTGGGCCGCGGCTGGGACGTCGTCGGCATCCGACATGGCTACCGCGGGCTCTTCGAGGCGGACGGCCTCATGACGCTCGATCGCGACGCGGTCGGCGGCATCACGCACTTGGGCGGCACGATCCTCGGGACGGCGAACCGGGCCGATCCGTTCAAGTACCCCACGGTGCCGCCGGAGGGCGGGCCGCCAGTGCCGATGGACCGATCGCGCGACATGATCGCGCGACTGCATCAGGAGGGCATCGAGGGCATCATCGCCATCGGCGGCGACGGCTCGATGCGCCTCGCGTGCGATCTGTTCGAGCGCGGCCTGCCTCCCGTCGTCGGCGTGCCGAAGACGATCGACAACGACGTCCTCGGCACCGACGTGACGTTCGGCTTCGACACCGCGGTCTCCATCGCCACCGAAGCGCTCGATCGGCTCCACACGACCGCCGAAGCGCACGAACGCGTGATGGTCGTCGAGGTCATGGGCCGCCACGCGGGCTGGATCGCGATCATGAGCGGCCTCGCCGGGGGCGCCGACGCGATCCTCATCCCCGAGGTGCCGTTCCAGCTCGGACCCATCGCCGCCAAGATCATGCAGCGCGAGCGGCGCGGTCGTCCGTTCTCGATCGTCGTCGTCGCCGAAGGCGCCGTCGCCGTCGGCGGTCAGGAGACCGTGCGACAGGCGGGCGACGCGTTTCGCAGCGTCCCGGTCCTCGGGGGCATCGGCGAGCGCGTCGCGGCCGGCCTCGCCGGGCTCACGGGCAAGGAGGTCCGCTCGCTCGTCCTCGGTCACTTGCAGCGCGGCGGAGGGCCCACGAGCGCCGATCGCGTCCTCGCCCTCCGATTCGGAGCCGCGGCGGTCGCCGAGCTGGCTGCGATCCTCGGCGATCCGTCGCCGACCGCCACGGCCGATCCCTCGATGCGCTGTGGGATGGTCGGTGCGGTCGGGGGCATCATCCAGCTCGTGCCGCTCAGCATCCCCGTCTCCGGGATCCGGAAGGTGCCGACCTCTCGCGGCGTCGTGCTCAGCGCGCGCGCCGTCGGCATCGCCTTCGGTGACGAGCCCGACGGGCATTTCGCGTCTTAGGCCTTGCAATTTCCTTCCGGAGCGCACGGAGCACTCGGTGTTTGACCGAGCCGGACTTCGACCGATATCGTCACCGAGCTTCGTCGCTACCCATCTTGAGACAGAAGGAACATGACCAAAGTCCTCGTCTTCGAAAGTGACCACGCGTTCGCAGGGGAGTTGCGGACCGAGCTCAGCCGGCTCGGGTGCACGGTACAAGTCGTCGACGATGGCAACGTGGGCCTCCAGGCCGCGGCCACCGACCCACCGAACCTCATCTTGCTCTCCATCGAGCTGCCTCGGATGAACGGCTTCTCGGTGTGCAACAAGCTGAAGAAGGATCCTCAGCTCAAGGACGTGCCGCTCATCATCATGTCGAGCGAGTCGAGCGACGACACGTTCGAGCAGCACAAGAAGCTGCGCACGCGCGCCGAGGACTACGTCCACAAGCCGATCGCGCTCGGCGAGCTCCTCGTTCACATCCGCAAGCACGTCTCGATCGGCGAGGGAGAAGGCGAGGGCGACGCGATCGCGCTCGACGACGCGATCGAGCTGCTCGACGAGGACGAGGCCGAGGCCGAGGAGAGCCCGCCGCCCGCCGCCCAAGTGACCGCGGCCCCGCCGGCTCCTTCCGTTCCTCCGCCGCTCCCCTCCGCGCCGCCCCCTGCGGCCGAGCCCGAGCCTCCGCGGCGCGTCAGCGTCCGCCCGCCGAAGGGCGAGGACAAGGAGATCGACGACTTCCTCGGCGGCGCCTTCGATCGACTCCTCGGCGACGACGAGGCGCCCGCGGGAGGTCCCGCGAGCGCGCCGCCCCCTCCGGTCGCTCCGCCTCCGGCCGCGTCGCCGCCGCCTCCGCCCGCGGCCTCCCCGCCTCCGCCGCCGGCGTCGAAGAGCCTCCCGCCGCCCAAGGCGCCGAGCATGCCGCCTCCAAAGAAGTCGATCCCGCCGGCCCCGCCGGCGGCTGCGGCCGCGTCGAGCGAAGAGGCCGATCGGCTTCGCGCCGAGCTCGGGCGAGCGAAGGACGAGGTGGTGAAGCTCTCGAAGGAGGTCGCGGCCGCCCACGCGGCGGTCCATCGCCTCGAGGGAGAGCTCGCGTCGAAGGGCGGCGCCGACGCGGAGACCGAGCGACTCCAGCGTGAGGTCGACGACCTCAAGCACCGCCTCACCGCCAGCGGCGGCAAAGGCGGCGTGTCGAGCAAGGAGTTCCTCGATCTCCGCGAGGCGCTCAACAAGAAGGACAAGGAGCTCATCACGCTCCGACAGGAGATGTCGCGCAAGGACAAGGAGCTCGTCGAGCTGCGCGACATGAACCTCTCGCTCCAAGGCGAGAAGGCCGAGCAGGTCGACAAGATCCTCGAGCTCGAGCGGGCCAAGAGCGACATCGAGTCGATGGCCGACTCGCTCCGCGCCGACAAGGACCTGGCGGCCAAGCGCGCCGAGGACTTCAAGGCGAAGCTCGAGAAGACGCAAGCCGCGCTCGGTGCCAAGGAGGCCGAGCTCGCGCAGGCGAAGCAGGCCGCGGTCGAGCTCGAGGAGCGGCTGGAGGGGGAGAAGCGCGCCGAGGCCGACGCGCACGCCGCGAAGCTCCGCGAAGCGGACGAACGGCACGCCGCCGCCGTGCGGGCGGCCGAGGACGTCCTCGCCGCGGAGAAACGATCGGGCGAGAGCGCGCTCGTCGCCGCGAAGGCCGCCCACGACGAGGCGCTCGCCGACGCGAAGACCGAGCACCAACGCGCGCTCCAGGCCTCGGAGGAGGCGAAGGAGCGCGCGCTCGCACAAGCCAAGGACGCGGCCGATCGCGCCCTCGCCGAGGCGCGGGAAGCCGCCGCGCAGGCCCTCCTCGCGAGGGAGCGTGAGCTCGAGCAGAAGCGCGAGTCGGCGCTCTCCGAGCAACGCGCGGCGCACCACAAGGCGACCGAAGAGGCCGCGGCGGACTTCGCCGAGCAGAAGCAGCGGCTCGAGGCGGACCTCTCCTCCCTGCGCGACAAGCTCACCGCGAGCGAAGCGGGCGCCGCGGCGCTCGCGTCCGAGCTCGACGCGACCAAGAAGAGCCTCGCCGCGTCCGAGTCGCGCGGTCGTGAGCTCGAGGGCACGCTCGAGATCCGGACCGCGGAGCGCGACGAGGTCACCTCCGAGCGGGAGGCGGCCAAGGCCGAGCTCGAATCGACGCGCGGCGAGCTCGCCACCACGAAGAGCGACGTCGCGAAGCTCACCGCCGACCTCGCTGGCGTGCGCGAGACGCTCGCCGACGCCGAGGAGGCCGGCCGCAACCTCGACGCGAGCCTCAAGGCGCGTGGCCAGGAGCTCGACAAGGCGCGCGCCGAGATCGAGGAGCTCGGTCGCACGCTCGCGCTCGAGCGCGCCCGCCTCGAGAAGGCCCGCACGAAGTGGGGCGAGGATCGCGCCTCGCTCGACCAAGCGAAGCAAGCGCTCGGCGCGGCGCTCGCGCGCATCTCCGAGACCGAGCAGCGCGTCCTCGAAGACTGAGGGCGCGCGGCGCTCGCGCGCATCTCCGAGGCCGAGCCGCGCGTCCTCGAAAGGCGGAGCGCGCGGCGGCCGTTCGTGGTCGACGCGTCCGGGCGGAGGCGCTCAGCCGCCCAGGGAGTCGGCGCGGAACGCGTCGGGCAGGAGCTCCGCGAGCGTCGTGTGTCGCGTGGCGCCCGGCACGCCGTCGACGACGAGCCGAATCGGCAGGTCGAGCGCGAACTCGGCAAGCGTCTGGCGGCACATGCCGCACGGGCTCCCGGCACGCGGTCCGCGCGTCGCGACCACGAGCGCGACCGGATCGCGATCGCCGGCCGCCACCATCTGCGCGATCGCGCTGCGCTCGGCGCAGAGGCAGAGCCCGTACGACGCGTTCTCGACGTTGCACCCCGCGTAGTGCTTGCCCGACTTCGTCACGAGCGCCGCTCCCACCAAGTAGCCCGAGTAAGGGGCGTGCGCGTTCTTCCGGGCCGCGAGGGCGCGCCGCTCGAGCTCGGGCCAGTCGACGCCGGTCTCGCTCACGTGGTCCCACCCTTTCGCGCGCCGATGCCGCGAACCCACCCCGAGAGGAGCGCGACGAAGCGATCGCGCGCCTGCCTCGCGGTCTCCTCCACCTCGGCGTGATCGAGCTTCGTCGGCGAGAGCCCCGCCGCGAGGTTCGTGATGCACGACACCGCGCCGACCTCGACGCCCATGTGCCTGAGCGCGATCACCTCCGGGACGGTGCTCATCCCGACCGCGTCGGCGCCGAGCGTCCGCAGCATCTGGATCTCGGCGGGCGTCTCGTAGGTGGGACCGAGCAGCGCCGCGTAGACACCCGAATGCAAATGCACGTTGGATGCACGTGCAACCTCCAGCGCGATGCTTCGGAGCTCGAGCGAGTACGCCTCGGTCATGTCGGGGAAGCGAGGTCCCAGGCGATCGTCGTTGGGTCCGATGAGCGGGTTCCTGGCGGTGAGGTTCAGGTGGTCGGTGAGCAGCATCAGATCGCCCGGCGCGAACCCCCGCCGGATCCCACCCGCGGCGTTCGTGAGGACCACGGCTCGGCACCCGAGGCGGGCGAGCATCCTCGCGCCGAACACGACCTTGTCTGGGGTGTGCCCTTCGTAGAGGTGCACGCGACCCTGGAGGCACGCGACGGTCGTGTCGCCGACGCGCCCCACGACGAGGTTCCCGGCGTGTCCGACGACGCTCGAGCGCGGCATGCCGGGGATCTCGCCGTAGGGGACGACGGCGCGGTCCGCGAGCGCGTCGGCCCACATGCCGAGGCCGGAGCCGAGCACGACGCCGACCGTCGGCGTGCGGCCCGCGCGCGCGCGCACGACCTGGGCGGCTCTCTCGACGTCATCGAAGGGCAGGGGGCTCGGCGAGCTCGGTTCCGACATGCTCCGACCCTACCAGCCACGAACGCCTTGAGAAAGGTTCGCGATGTGGTAGGGTGCGCGCCCTTCGCGAGGAACCCATGAGCAAGTTCGCTGACTTCGTCAAAGAGAAGAAGATCGACACCCGCCGCCTGATCAACGCCTCCCACCAGCTCGAGAGGCTGCTCCCGGCGGACCGCGCGATCAAGCTCGCGAAGCGCAAGGCCAAGAAGTCCGAGGACAAGAAGGACGCCGCCGCTACCCCGGCCAAGCCGCGCAGCGGTCGCCCGGTCACGGCTCGCTCGGTCGACGCCGCGATCGCCGGCAAGCCGATCAGCGGCCCGCAGAAGACGCGCATCCTGCGCGCCGTGAACCACATCCTCGAGCAGAAGAAGGCCGGCGCGGTCGAGCTGAAGGCGCTCTTCTGAGCGATCCGCTCCGCGGCGAGTGGCCCGTTCGCTTGGACGGGCTCGCTCGTCGTAGGGAGACGCGGCGAGCCTGAGGCCCCGGTCGACGGGGCCTCGCGTCATTTGCGGACGCTGGCGGCGCGGCGTTCTCTCAGACGGCGCGCTTGTCGCGGCGTTGGACGGCGACGACGTCCGCGCCGACGAGGAGTGCCACGAGCCCGATTGCGATCCCCAGCATCATGGGGCCACGCTCCACGACCCTGGCCTCCCGGGCCAAATTTTCTGCGCACCGAGCCGGGTCGGGGGTGCCCCTGCGGCGCGTGAATTCGGACGGCCTTTCGAGCACCTCATGGCTCGATGGCCCCTCAGACCGCGCAGACCGAGCCCCCCCGCAACGCGACCGCCTCGGAAGTCTTCGGGAATTCGGCGGGGACCGCTTTGTCGGGCGAGCGCGACGCCTCGCCGTCGGCGCGGTGGGCCGCCCCGCCGGCCTCGGCCGGCGCGGTACGCTCGGCCTTGGTGCCCGGCGTCCACGGGTCTACGCTGAGCCGTGTGAGAGCGCCGGACGCGGACGATCTCGTGGAGCGGGCGAGGACCGGCGACAAGGCCGCGTTCCAGGAGCTGTTCCGCCGCCACCGCGCGGACGTGTCGCGCCTGGTGTTCCGGATGCTCGGGCCCTCGGCGGACGTCGAGGACCTCGTGCAAGAGGTCTTCTTGCAGGTGCATCGCAGTCTCGGTGACTTCAAGGGCCAGTCGAAATTCTCGACCTGGCTCCACCGCGTCACCGTGAACGTGGTCCTGATGTGCCGGCGGGCAGCCCGCTCGAGGCCGATGTTCTCCGGCGAGGTCAGCGACGCAGAGCCCGATCGGGGCCTGCTCCCCGACGAGGACGCGTCGCGGCGGCAGCGGCTCGAGGCCTTTCGGCGCGTCCTCGAGAAGCTCCCCGAGAAGAAGCGGACCGTGTTCGTCCTGCACGAGCTCGAGGGGCTGCCTCCGGTCGAGATCGCCTCGATCGTGGACGCGCCGGTGCTCACGGTGCGGACGCGGCTCTTCTACGCGCGCCGCGAGATCTGCGAGCTCATGCGGACCGAGCCCACGCTCGCGTCCCTGGCGACACGGCTCGCGGGCGAGCGCGAGGACGAGCGGGGCGACGCCGCGGGGCCGGACAAGTCGGGGAGGGGAAAGTGAGCGATCCCATCGACGCTCGTTTCTTGCGGGAGATGGTGCGCGAGCTCTCGTCGGAGGAGCCGAAGCCCATCGATTGGGAGCGCGTGGAGGAGCGCCTCTTCGCGAAGCTCGACCAGGAAGGCGCGCCGGGCTCCGGCGCGAGCCCCTACGTCCCGATCGACGATGCGGGTCAGGACTTCGCCGAGGCGGAGCTCGGCCCGGCGATCGGCGAACGCATCAGCGAGGTCGGGCTCGAGGCGCTCAGCGCGTTCGGCGACGCTCCCTCCTCGACCGAGGAGGACCGCCTGTCCGCGCCCCTCTTGCCGGCGCCGTACGCCGTCGCCCGCGATGCGAGTCTCCGCTCGGAGATCGAGCGGCCGCGCGCCGTCGTGCACGTGCCGCCGGTCGGCAGCCTCGGCCGTCGATTCGACGACGGGGCCGGGTGGGCGTTCGGAGACGATCCGTCCGGAGCCGATCCGTCCGCAGACGCGCGCGCGAGCGATGCTCGCCCGACGGAGGCTCGCCTCGGCTCGAAGGCTCGCGCTGGGCGTGGCGAGGGCGGGCGCACCGACGACCGCCGCGCCGGAAAGGCCAGCGGGCGGCGGAAGATCGGCCGGGCCGACGACACCGGCTCGCGTGTGCGCCGCTACGGCCTCGTGGGCGCGATGGTGGCTGCCGCGGCGTGCTTCGCCTTCGTGCTCGGTGGGCTGGTGAGCGGAGGGCTCGCAGGCGGCGCGAACGGCGGACGCGGCGCGAAGACGGCCTCGGGGGAGACGGCGGAGATCACCGCCGAACGCTGGGTCGATGCCGCCGATGTGCCGATGGCGCCGGGCTTGGCGGGCGCGCACGACCTCGCCGCGCTGCGCGCGGGCGACATGATCGAGGCGACCGCGGGCGCAGTCTCGTTCGCCAAGGCGGACAAGGTCTCTTGGACGCTCTCGCCCGGGGGGCGGGTGTTCGTGCGGTCCGGCGTGGGCGATCCGCGCCAGGTGCTCGTGCTCGAGAGCGGCTCGATCCGCGCGGAGGTGCAGTCGGCCGGCGCGGGCGTCGTCGATCCGTTCGTGATCGAAGCGGGAGAGACGCGCGTGGCGGTGCAGGACACGCTCTTCAGCGTCACCCGATCGTCGAAGGGGATCATGGTCGACGTCGAGCGGGGTCTCGTCATCGTCGGTCCTCGGGAGGAGCTCGGGCTCGGCTCCGGGCGCCTCCTCCACGCGTCGGAGAGCGGGGTCTTCTCGCTCGACGGCGGTCGCACCTTCAAGTCCGTCGCTCCGGAGCGCGCAGCGCTCGTCGGGATCCCGGTCTCGACGAGCCCGATCGTCGTCGCCGACACGGCGGGCGATCACCCGGCGGCGCCGGAGGGCGGGCATGCGGACGTCGGGACGCCCCCGAGCGGCGTGACGAGCGGAGCCCGTCGCGGAGGCGACGAGGCCGCGACGGCCCCGCGCTCCAGCGACGCGGCCGCCGCCGAGGCAGCCGAGGACGGCACCCCGAAGGGGGCGCCGGCGGCAGCCGCGCCCGTGCTGCGCGAGGGCTCGATCGGTCCGTCGCTGGATCGCTGCTTCCAGGCGGCCGAGGCGAAGCACCGCGCCGGCGGGAGCGAGGACGTCGTCGTCACGATGCGCTCGACCCTGCGGCTGCGCGTCGCCGAGGACGGCGCCATTCAGGCGGCGGCGTTCAACCCGCCCCTGCGCTCGGATCTCCAGGCGTGCGCAGTGAGCCTCCTGTCGTCGCACGTCGAAGGCGGCGCGCGCACCATCGAGATCCCCATCGAGATCCACCACTGAGGTCGCCCGCGGAGCTCTGGCTCCGTCTCTCGGGCTCTTTTGCCCGAGCTCCCCTGCGGAGCCCTGTCTCCGAGCTCCGTCGCCGAGCTCCACGCCTGGAACCGTGGAGCGCGGCGACTCAGGGGGCCGGCTTCACGAGGCTCATGATCGCCCGCGTCTCGTGGATCCCGAGCGACGCGAACTGCACCCCCATGCCCTCTGCCTTGACCCAGCGCACGGTCGCGCGCACCGCCACCTCTCCGTCGATGCCGGGCAGCTCGAGATAAATCGACAGCTCGCTGCCGAACGCAGCGAGGTGTGTCGTCGCGAGAAACGCCCCGCCGAGGCAGAGGTCGTGACAGACCGCCTCGGCGCGCTCGCCCTCTCCGACCGCGAACGTCACGGGCATCTCGACGATGCTGCGGGGAAACCTGCGTGTGAGCGATCCCCCCAAGCGGTGCTCCGTCTTCGACGCCCGCGTTCGGCTGCGCGGGCTGGTTCGTCGTCCCTCGACGCGACGGGCCGCCGGGGCCGTCGGTGCGGCGATCGGGTATGCTCTCGAGCGGAGCCCCCGACGCGCCTCTCCATAGTCCCAAGCGAAACTTCTCCATGTCAAGCGCTCGCCCTCTCGCTGCGTCGCTCCGGCGACATCTCGACGGCTGGCAGCTCGCTGTCGTGAGCATCACCATCGCTTGGGGCACCGCGCTCTTGGTCGTGCCGCGCGCCGCCAAGCCCGACGCGCTGCCCGCCGCGATGATCGAGCCCCGCGAGGCCGAGGCGATCGCGCGTCGCGACGCCGCCCTGTCGCGCGCCGCCGTCGAGCACAGGCTCGACGGGTACGTGCGACGCCTCGGGAGCGCGGTGCGTGCCTACGGCGCCGCGGAGAGCGCGCACGACGACGACGGTCAAGCGAACGCCAAGCGATCGATCGAAGCCGCGCTGCCGCGGACGCCGAGCGCCGAGGAGGTCCTTCGCTTGCGTGCCTACCAGACCCTCGCCTTCCTGGCCGGGCTCCGACGCTGGGAGGCCACCGGGACGATCAGCGAGGACCTGACCGAGCTCGGCGGATCGTTCGCGGAGCTCGCGAAGAGGAACGAGTGGCTCGGGAGCGACGGCTATCTCTTGGCCGACGACACCGCGCTCCGCGCGATGTTCAAGAAGCGCTACAACGAGCTGCTCGGCCTCCGCGATCCGACCTTCGCGCTCGCGCCGGCCGAGCAACGCGCGCTCGCCGGGTTCCTCTATCTCCATCCGCCGCTGCCCCCCGGGGGCGATCCGAGCCCCGCGGCCAAGGCGACGTTCGCCGACCAGCAGCGAATGAAGAAGCTCGCCGAGCTCGAGCAGGTCGATCCGACGTTCCCCTCGCTCTACGCGCGCGGCATCCTGTTCTATCGGCTGGGATCGTATGCAGAGGCGGTCGACGCGTTCGGTCGGTACGTCGACGCGACGCCCTCGGGGCCCTATCGGCAGCGCGCGGTGAACTACATGCGCTCGGCGTTCGACGCGGGCCAGCTGCTCGACGAGTGATCGCTACGGCGATCCCATGCCCTTCGGGTACGGGATCCTCGGAGACTCTGTCGTCAGCTCGCGCGCGAGGTCGACCTCGAGCAGATCCACCACGGGGCTCTTCGCGACGCTCCGCAGCGTGGCGTCGTCGGGCGCGCCGGTCACGCGCTTGCGCATCGCGACGTAGAACGCGGCTTCGACCTTGTTCGGCGGGGTCTGTGCCTGGGCGACGAGATCCGCGTCGCTCAGCTTGCCGAGGCCCCACTGCGCGAGCCGGCCGACCCAGCCGCCCGTGCCCTGCGCGTTCTCGAAGATCTCGTTCGTGCTGCCGTCGGACGACGTCTTCGCGAGCTTCTCGAGCAGGCTCAGCCACAGCGCGGCATAGACGAGATCGTCGTCGTCCGCGCCCGCCTCGCGTCCTTTCTTGAGCGCGACGCGCCCGCGCTGCGCGTCCTTCGTGAGCAGGCAGAACCCCATCGTGCGCAGCAAGGTGCCGCCGATGAGGCCTCGGTCACCGGAGACCTGGTCGAGCGCGCGATCGAACGCGCGGCCGGCTGCGGCCGTCTCGCCGTACGCGAGCAGCACGCGCCCGAGCGTCCGCTCGACGCGCACGCGGTACGCGGCGCCGCCTTGCTGGCCCTTGGCCTTCAGCGTGGCGCGGAGCGCGTGCTCGAGCGCCGCGGCGGCCTCGGCGCGGCGGCCTTGGTCGCGCTCGATCTCGTAGACGAGGATGCCCGCGTCGGCCTCCTCGAGCGGGTCGGCCCCGCGAAAATCCATCGCTCGCGTCGCGAGATCGAGCGCGACCTTCGCGTCGCCGAGCTGACGCGTCACGAGGGCGAGGGTGTGGAGGCTCTCGGCCGTCGGCGCTTGCCGCGTCGCGATCTCCAGGTTCGCGCGCGCGGCCTCGAGATCGCCCTCGTGGATCTGGATCGACCCGATCTGGAACCGGAGCTGCGCGAGCCCTCCGGTCTTCTCCGTCGCCTTGTCCGCGATGACGATGAAGCGCTGGGCGGCCGCGATCGTGCGCGCGGTGGCCGCGAAATCGCCCGCGCTGGCGTCCGCGTCGAGGGCGGCCGAGAGCAGCCGCGTGGCCGTCGTCACTTCCCCGAGCTTGGGGCTGTCGCCGAGGGCGTCGGCGAGCACGAGCGGCACCGCCTCGCTCATCCCATAGGTGACGAGCGAGCGTGAGAGCTCGATGGCCGAAGAGAGGTCGCTCGAGTCGCGGCGATAGGCCTCGAGCGCCACGTTGAAGAAGGCCGCGTCGAGCAGCTCCTCGTCGACGCCGATCTCGCCGCCGACCTTGTCGCTCGTCTGCCGATCGAGCTCGGCGAACACGGTCTTCCAGGCGCGCCCGTCGTTGCTCTGCGAGGCGGTCTTCAGCACGCGATAGAAGTCCGGATCGATCACGCGGCGGACGCTCGACGCCTCGATCTGCGCGAGCGCGCCGTCGAGATCTCCGAGGCGCAGGTACATCGCGACGAGCGTCGCCGAGCCGCTCTCGAGCGCGCGCGTCGACTCGATCGCTTCTTCTTGCGTCGGCCTCCGACCGGTCTGGCGGAACGTGATGTTGTGCTCGATCGCGAGGTCGATCCAGCTCGAGATCGCGCGTGACGCGTCGTCGAGCGCGGGTCCCGACGGGTCGACGAGGACGCGGCTCACGGCGGCGCGCTCCGCCTCGCCGGCCTTCTCGATCGCCGAGCCTCGGCGCGTCTCGCCCACCCAACGATCGAGATCGGCGATGTGCGCCTCGATCTCTTCGACGGGTCCGGGGAGCTTGCCCGCCTTGCGGGCGCCGAGCACGAGGCCGAGCAGCGCCCGCGCCTTGCCGATGTCGCCGCGCGCGCTGACCCGCCGGATCGTCCCGTCGAGGGCGCGCGCCGTCGCGGCGTCCGCCAGCACCCCGGCGGAGTCGCCCTGGCGCATCAGGTAGAACGCCCCGAGCACGCTCTTCAACCCCCGATCCTCGGCGCCTCCGTCGAAGCGCGCGCTCGCGTGCGAGAGCTGCTGCTTCACCACCCCCAAGCGGCGCGCGGTCGCGTCCTTCTCCGCGCCGCGCAGGACCGCGTGGAGGTGCTCGGCGAACTCGCGATCCTGGATGGGGCTCGGCACGATGCCGGGCAGGCCCAGCGCCGTCTCGGGGTGCGTGAGCGCGGGGCCGCATCCGATCGATCCCGCGGGCAGCGCCAGGGCCGCCGCGAGCACGAGCGCGCGGGCGGGGCCCGATCGAGGCCGCCCGATGGATCGGACGAGTCGCATGCGCGCGGGAGCATACGGGATGGGCCGAGCGCCTGCACCTCCTGATGGCTTCAACGCGCGACCTCTCCTCGCCGTCCGCGACGCGCCCGCTACGTCTGCGGTTTGCGACCGAGGAGCTTCGACGAGAGCGTCTCGCCGAGCTCTCGGGACATGAGCTGCTCGACGATCGCCTCGCTCGCGCGCCGCTCTTCGTCTCCCGTCCACACGAACTCGATGCCCATCCCAGCGGGCGCCTTCTCCGTCGATGCCTCGGCAGGGATGACCCACTTCACCCGGCCGCGCAGCCGGAGGGGCTCGGCGAGGTTCGGCACGGTGAGGGCGAAGATGAACTCCGTGCCGATGCCGAGCGGCTTGTCGGTGCGGATGAAGGTGCCGCCTCGCGAGATGTTCTTCGTGTAGTCCGAGAAGAACGTGTTGAGCCGCTTGTACTCGACCGCGAGCTCGATCGCCGTCCGGCGCCCCAACCTGCGTTCGTCCGACGCTTCGTCTCCCATGCGCGGACGGAGGCTACCACTCGGAGGCGGAGAGGTGGGAATTGCGTGCGGATCGCGCCTCGCGGCGGGGCTTTCGCTGTAGCATCGCGCTCTCCTAGGAGGTCTCTTTTGAACGCGAGCGATACGAAGAAGCGGGTCGGGATCTTGGTGGGGCGCGAGCGGAGCTTCCCCGACGCGCTCATCGAGGAGGTCGCCCGGCGGGACGAGGGCGTCGTCGCCGAGTACGCGCGCGTCGACATCACCCGCATCGACGCGCCTCCCGCCTACGACGTCCTCGTCGATCGCATCTCGCACGACATCCCCGCGTACCAGCCCGTGCTGAAGCTCGCGGCGCTCGCCGGGACGCACGTCGTCAACAACCCCTTCTGGCGCATCGCCGACGACAAGCTCTTCAACGCGGCGCTCGCGCTGCGGCTCGGCGTGGCGGTGCCGAAGACGGCCGTGCTCCCGTCGAAATCGCATAACGACGACGTGTCGAGCGAGTCGCTCCACAACCTCGCCTATCCGCTCGACTGGGAGGGGCTCGTACGCGACTTCGGCTTCCCGATGTTCATCAAGCCGCACTGGGGCGGCGGCTTTCGCGACGTGACGCGCGTCACGAGCCTCGAGGAGCTGTGGCGCGCCTACGACAAGAGCGGCCGCCTCACGATGATCGTGCAAGAGGGGATCGAGTGGACCCAGTACGTCCGTTGCATCGTCGTCGGCAAGTCCGACGTCCTGCCGGCGCGCTGGGATCCGCGCCTGGGGCACTTCGAGCGCTACGTGCGCGCCGCCGAGACGATGCCGCCGCTCTCTGCGGAGCTCGAGGCGCGCGTCGTCCGCGACGCGACGACCCTCTGTGACGCCCTCGGCTACGAGATGAACACGGTCGAGTTCGCCATCCGCGACGGCGTGCCCTACGCGATCGACTACATGAACTCGGCGCCCGACTTCGATCGGAGCTCGCTCGGCCCCGAGCAGTTTCGATGGGTGGTCGAGAAGATGGCCGATCTCGTGATCGCGCGGGCGAAGGCGCCGCGATCGCCCGGCCACCTGTGGAGCGACCACCTCCGATGACGCGGGGCGCGAGGGCCGCGACACCCCACGAAAAGGGTGCTATCCCCGCCCCGTGAAGGACCCGTACGAGCTGCTCGGGGTCGATCGCGCCGCGACCCAGGACGAGATCAAGGCCGCCTTCCGCAAGCTCGCCCAGAAGCACCACCCCGATCGCAACCCCGACGATCCCGACGCCGCGCAGCGGTTCAAGGAGATCAACGCGGCCTACCAGATCCTGAGCGATCCGAAGAAGCGCGAGATGTTCGATCGCTTCGGCGCGCAAGGCGCGGGGGGCATGCCGGGCGGGAGCCCGTTCGCCGGCGGCGTGCCGTTCGACTTCGCCGATCTCAACCTCGACGGCTTCTTCGGCGATCTGCTCGGCGCGCTCGGCATCAAGGTCGGCCAGGCCGGCCCGCTCCAGAAAGAGGTCAAGCTCACGTTCGAGGAGGCCGCCTTCGGCTGCACGAAGGAGCTCACCTACGAGCGCGTCGCGCCCTGCATCGATTGCGGCGGGACGGGCTCGGCGGAGGGGAGCGATCCGGTCACCTGCAAGGACTGCAAGGGCCGCGGGCGCGTGCGCGTGCAGCAAGGGGTCCTGCCGATCGCCATCGAGCGGCCGTGCCCCGCGTGCAAAGGCTCCGGCCGCGTCGTCACCGATCCTTGCCGAGCGTGCCGCGGGGCCGCCGTCGTGTCCAAGCCCCGCACGATCGAGATCACCGTCCCCCCCGGCACCGAGAACGGCGCGACGAAGCTCGTCGAGCGAGGCGGCAACTTCGCACGCGCCGATCGGCCGGCGGGCGATCTCGAGCTCATCATCCGCGTCGCGGCGCACGAGTTCTTTCGCCGCGTGGGCGACGACATCGTCTGCTCGCTCGCGATCTCGTTCCCGCTCGCCGCGCTCGGCGGCGAGATCGAGGTGCCGACGCTCGACGGTCGCGGCAAGCTGCGCATCCCGGCGGGCACGCAGCCTGGTACCGTGCTGCGGGTGAAGGGCAAGGGGATACCGCGACGCGTCATCCAGTCGCGCGGCGATCAGCTCGTGGAGATCGGCATCGAGGTGCCGAAGGAGCTGTCCGCCGATCAGAAGAAGCTCATCGAGGAGCTGGCTTCGACCCTCGGCCAGAAGATCCAACCGGTGGCGCCGGAGTCGAGCTTCCTCGACAAGCTGAAGAATCTGTTCTCATGATGAGCCCGATCGCCGCATGATGGTGTCCCCCGAGCGCGAGCGGCCGCGCGGGCATTGCTAGGATGGGAGAACGATCGTGGACGACGTGAGGTACATCGACGTGCTCAGCGACTCGACCGGCGAGACCGCCGAGAAGGTCGTGCGGGCTGCGCTGCTCCAGTTCCCGAAGTCCGGCGCTCAGATCAGGCTCCACACGCGGGTGCGCACCCAGGAGGTCGCGCGCGGCGTGCTCGAGCGATCGGCCAAGGAGGGCGCGCTCCTCGTCTTCACGGTCGTCAGCCCGGAGCTCCGCGAGTTCGTCCACCAGATGACGGCCGAGCTCAAGGTGGAGGCGATCGACGTCATCGGCTCGCTCATCGGCAAGCTCGGGACGTTCCTCGATCGCGAGCCGATCAACATGCCGAGCGCGATGTTGCCGCTCTCCGACGAGTACTTCCGCCGGATCGAGTCGGTCGAGTTCGCGGTGAAGAGCGACGACGGCAAGGACCCGCGCAACTTCAAGAAGGCCGACCTCATCCTCGTGGGCGTGTCGCGCACGTCGAAGACCCCGCTCTCGCTCATCCTCGCGCAGCGGGGCCTGAAGGTCGCGAACCTGCCGCTCGTGCTCGGCGTGTCGCTCCCGTACGAGCTGCGCGAGGCGCCGAGCGACCGCGTGATGGGCCTCACCATCGGCATCGACCAGCTCTGCGAGATCCGCCAGGCCCGCTTGAAGCAGCTCGGCATGCCGAGCGAGACGAACTACGGCATGCGCGAGCACGTGCGCGAAGAGCTCGACTACGCCGAGAACCTCTTCCGCGAGAACGGCTGGCCGGTCGTCGACGTCACCGGTCGCGCGATCGAGGAGACCGCCGTCATCGTGCTCGAGAAGATCCGCGAGCGCTCCGGTCCGCTCACGGGTCGTCCCTGAGCCGCTCGCGCTTCGTGCTTCCGTAGACTCTCATGGAAGCGCGATACTGAGCGGGATGATCCGCCGCTCGTTCCTTCTCCTCGCTTGCGCGCCCCTCCTCGCCTCGTCGTGCGGTGGCTCCGACACCACGGCGCCGGTCGAGAAGGGCGCCGCGCTCGTCCTCGACTTCAACGCGAACCTCGAGGATCCCGCCCACTTCTACGACGTCCCGTACCCGAGCGATCTGCGGCTCGACGACGCCGGGCACCCCGATCTCAAGGGATTCCCGAATCCGCAGAAGGTCGTCATCCTCGACGGCCTCCTGCGCAACGCGAGCGAAGAGCTCGGCTTCCCCGTCATCCCCGTCGCGCACTTCGAGTTCACGAAGCCCATCGCGAAGCGCGTGAAGACGGACGTGATCCCGGCGACGCTCGACGCGCCCATCCTCTTCATCGACGTCGATCCCGCCTCGCCCGAGAAGGGCAAGCAGGTGCCCACGGTCGCCGACACGCCGACGAAGGACATCTACGTGCCGGACAACGTCCTCTCGATCGCGCCGCGCCCCGGCTTCGTGCTCCGGCCGGGCACCACCTACGCGGTCGTCGTGATGCGCTCGGCGAACGACGCCGCCGGCAAGCCGCTCGAGCCCATGACCACCACCGGCATGAGCGCGAAGGCGACCGCCCTCTACGGCCTCCTCTGGGACCAGCTCGCCGCGTCCGGGGTCGACAAAGGGCAAGTTGCAGCTGCAACCGTGTTTACGACTGCGAAGACCGCGCAGGCGACGGCCGATCTCGGGACGAAGGTCGTCGACGCCTACGACATCACCGTCGACGACCTCGCGCTCGTGACCGATCCGAACGATCAGTACGCCGAGTTCTGTTACCTCAAGGGCTCGGTCACGTACCCGCAGTTCCAGGAGGGCACGCCGCCCTTCGACACGCTCGGGACGTTCGACATCGGCCCCGACGGCCTACCGAAGAAGCAGCGCGACGAGAAGGCGCCGATCATCCTCCTGGTGCCGAAGACGCCGATGCCGGCCGCGGGCTACCCGATCATGTTCAACATCCACGGATCGGGCGGCTACTCGGTCGCGGCGGTGCGCCCCGTGAGCGACACGACGAACCTTCCGGGCGATCCGATCGGGCCCGCGTTCCCGATCACGTCGAAGGGGATCGCCGTCGCGGGAAGCGCCATGCCGGTGAACCCCGAGCGGCTGCCGGGCGCCGCGGAGACGGCGTACCTCAACCCGAACAACCTCGCCGCCATGCGCGACACGTTCCGGCAAGGGACGCTCGAGCAGCGCCTCTTCATGGAGGCGGTGAAGAAGCTACAGGTCGATCCCGCGCTGCTCGGCGCGTGCATGGGCTCGACGTCGCCCGCGAAGGCGGGGCCGACGCTCCCACCGGGGGAGACGATGATCAAGTTCGATCCCTCGCTCGTGCTGCTCACGGGGCAGTCGATGGGCGGCATGTACACGAACATCATCGGGGCGACCGAGCCCAGCGTGAAGGCCGTGGTGCCGACGGGCGGCGGCGGCTTCTGGACGCACTTCATCTTCGAGACGCCGCTCCAGAACGGCGCGTTCCCCGGGCTCTTGAAGCTGGTCTTGGCGACCGACACGCCGGACCTCAACTTCATGCACCCGGTGCTCGGGATCGGTGCGGCCGCGCTCGAGCCGGCCGACCCGATCATCTACATGCGACACATCGCCTACGATCCGCTCCCGGGGCACCCCGTGCGCTCCGTGTACCGCCCGGTCGGGACGCACGACTCGTACTTCGCCGAGGCGACGTACGACGCGGTCGCGATCGCGTACCGCCACAAGCAAGCGGGCGACGTCGTGTGGCAGTCGATGCAGGACGCGCTCACGCTCGAGGGGCTCGGCGGGTCGTTGCCGTACACGGTCGAGCAAGAGATGACGTCGATGAACGGGACGCCGTACACCGGCGTCGTCGCGCAGTTCGATCCCGACGGCGACTATGACGGTCACGCGATCTACTCGCACCACGACGGCGTGAAGCACCAATACGCGTGCTTCTGGGACTCGTTCGTGAAGACGGGCAAGGCGAGGGTGCCGCCGCCGACCAAGCCTTGGACCGCGCCCTGCGAGTGAACGCCGCGCGTCGTGCGGGTGCGAGCGTCGTCGGCGCTCTTTTCGTGGCGTGCGCGCTCGCGCCTTCGTGCAAACCGAAGCTCGATCCGAATGGGCACCACGCGGGCACGTGCGTGGTCGTGGCGAGGCCCGCCGCGGGGCGAGGCGATCCCGGCACCGAGCCGTGCGGTGACGCGTTCGACGTGTTCGACGACGGGGACGGCAAGAAGATCGAGCTCGGCGACTGCACGGTGCACCTCTCGCCGGCGCGCGATGCGGAGGGCGGAACGTTCGCGCTGAGATCGATCGCGCCGTGCCGCGTGAAGGCGGGGGCCGCGCGGATGCTCGAGGGGAAGCTCTACGCCGTCTCGGGCACGTGGAACTTCACGTTCGAAGGCGAGACGGACGATCGCAAGAGCAAGCTCTCCTGGGCGTTCTCAGGGGCGGCACCCGCGCGCTGAAACCTGCTCGCCCCGCGCGCCCTCGCGCCGAAGCACCCTCGCCACGAAGCACCGCGACGGGATGCGACGCGACGGCGCCTCGTCAGCCGAGGACCGGGAGCGAGCGCTTCGTGAGCGCCTCGTTGTGGCTCCCCATCCGGTAGCCGCCGAGATCGAGGGTGACGTAGAGAAAGCCCGCGTCGCGCCCCGCGCGGACGATGTCGTCGCGGACGGCGGGCTCGGCGGCGCGCAGGAGCTCCGAGGCGCCGAGCTCGATGCGGGCCATGGCCTTCTCGGAGGCCGTGGCGGAGGGGATCGCCTTCGCGATCGCGCCGTCGTCGTTCGAGGGGCCGGGCGCGCCGAGCTCGTGGTAGCGGACCCGCACTTGCCGGAAGCCGAGCGCACGGAGCGACGCTTCGAAGGTCGCGATGCGCGCGAGCCGCTCGCGCGTGACGCTCGTCCCGAAGGGGATGCGGCTCGAGAGGCACGCGGCGGCGGGCTTGTCCCAAACGCCGAGGCCGTAGCGCTTCGCGCCCGCCCGGACCATCGCCTTGTCGAACCCGAGCTCGACCAGCGGACTGCGCACGCCGGCGCGCGAAGCGGCCTCGAGCCCGGGCCTGTAGTCGCCGAGATCGTCGGCGTTGGTGCCGTTCAGCACGTGCGCGAGATCCCACGCGAGCCTCTTGTCGGCGGCGATCCGGTAGAGCTCGCTCTTGCAGTGGAAGCAGCGATCGGGGCCGTTTCGCTGGTAGTCGGGATCGTCGATCTCGCGCGACTCGACGATGCGGTGCTCGGCGCCGATGCGCTTGGCGACCAGGACGGCGTCGTCGAGCTCGGAGGGCGCGAGGCTCGGTGAGACGGCGGTGAGCCCGATGGCGCGCGATCCCAGCGCGCGGTGCGCCGCGGCGAGGACGAAGGCGCTGTCGACGCCACCCGAGTAGCAGACGAGCGCGCTCCCGAGCGATCGCAGGAGCGCCTCGAGCTCCCCGAGCTTGCGATCGACGTCGACGTCGACGGCGGTCTCGAGCGGTTGCGCGGCGCTCATCGGGCGATCTCGGCGCGCGTCAGCCGACCTCGTGGACCCGAAAACCGGCCACGATCTCGCTCGTCTCGAGGACGCGGTTGATCCACGCGGCGTCGGGCTTCGAGACCGCGATGAGGCGCGCCTCGCCGCGGCTCGCGGGGGTAGGCAGCCCGCCGAAGCCGACGGCCTCCGCCTCGGCGAAGGTCATCATCTGTGCCTTCGTCTCGCGCTTCACCTCGGCGCTGAGCAGGGTGCTCGGGTCCGAGCCCGGCGCGAAGTACACCTCGAAAACCACCAACATATCGCCATCCTCGCCCGAGATTCGTCGCGGCTTCAAGGGGAACCGAGCGCGCCCCGCCGCGCCCCGCTCCCCAAAAACTACCGCGGGGCGAAGATATGCGCCACGATCGCCTCACACGGATGGATCCGACTCGCAAGCATCGCCCCATCGTCGGCCCTCGGGTCGCCGCCGCGCTCGCGGCCGTCACGCTGCCCCTCAGCGCTGGCTGCCACGACAACCACCTCCCGCCCAACCCGGTCCCGGATCCGGCGAGCCGCGCCCCGGTGCCGGCTTGGTTCGATCCGAACGCGGTGTGGAACCCGCAGAGCGGAGACTCGCGGGTGTACATCGAGGGCAAGATCGTCTTCGGCGTCGACCGCGCCACGATCCGGCCCGAGAGCGATCCCGTCTTGGAGAAGCTGCTCAAGTTCCTCCAGGATCGGCCCGACATCACGCGCCTGCGCATCGAGGGGCACACCGACTCGACGGCGAGCGACGAGTACAACCAGGAGCTCAGCGCGAAGCGCAGCCTCGCGGTGTGCGATTGGCTCGTCGATCGTGGCGTCGACAACCTGAGGCTCATCGCGGTGGGCTTCGGGAAGAAGAAGCCGATCGCGCCGAACAACATCCCGGCCGGTCGGGCAGAGAACCGGCGCACCGAGTTCCACGTCGCGGAGGTCAACGGCCGCCCGTTCGGCGCGAACGACTTCGAGGGCGGGATGGTCCTCACCGTGCTCTCGGCCGAGGAGCGCGAGCGACTCAAGCACCCGCCGAAGGTCGAGATCGCGAAGGCACAGCCCTTCACGCCGGAGGGCAACGTCATCAAAGACGTGAAGCCTCCGCCGCCGAAGTCGCAGGACGACGACACGCCCGGCGTGCAGGTCGCTCCGAAGTCGAAGAAGTAAGCGCGTCGCCGGGTCGAACGCGCGTGCCGACGGGCCCTCGATCGCGAACCGCGACTCAGGGCCCGAGGTGCTTCTCGGCGGGGGCGCGTGTGCGGTAGCGGTTCAGGAGATCGAGGGTGGCGGCGAGCGAGCTCTGGTACTCGAGCACGTTGCCCTTGGGCGTCGCGTACTCGAGGTAGAGGTTGTCGTCGGTCGAGATGGGCGCGTCGCCGTCGGAGCGCGCGACGTCGGCGACCAGCCTGTCGAGGTCGTCGTCGGCGGCGATCATCTCCGCGAGCAGATCGGCGAGGTGCGGGTGATCGAGCGTCGCGCGGATCGCCGGGCGCTCCTCGAGCCGCGCGAGCCGCGCCCTCGAAGCGACGAGCGGCGCCTCGCTCGCGACGAGGATGCCCTGGGCTCCACCCTCGAAGAGCGCCACGTGGGCGTAGACGCCGCGGAGCGTGCGGATGATCGCCGAGAGCTCGCGCGGACGGATGTGGTGGAGCTGGACCCACTGCTGCAAGACGCCGCCCTCGGAGAGGCGGCTCTTCGTCAGCTCGTAGAACTCGCGGGAGTAGAGGTTGCTCGCGCCGGCGAACCACACGCTCGTGAGCTCGATCGTGATGAGGTCGTACGGCTCGGACGCGACCAAGAGCACGTTGCGTCCGTCGTTGAGCGAGAGGTGCACGCGCGGATCGTCGAGCGAGTCGCGGCTCGGCCCGCGGTAGAAGATCCGCGACGCCTCGACGATCGCGGGCGAGATCTCCGCGACGTCGATGCGCTCGAACGGGTAGGCGGTGATGGTGCCGAGCGTCGTGCCCGTCCCGAGACCGATGACGAGCGCGCGCTTCTCTTCGCGGACGAAGAGCGCGGGGTAGTGGGCGAAGCGGCGCTGCGCCTGCATCTCGTGGCCGTCGTCGCCCTGGAACTTCCCGTTCGTGTAGAGCGTCTGCAGGGGGCCGCGCTTGACGACGGTCGTGACGCCGCCGTGCACGTCCTCGCGCACGAACGAGATGGAGTCGGGGGGAGGACCGTAGGTGAAGTAGACGTTGGCGCCGTTGGTGAGGCGCGCGAGATCCCAGCGCGGCAAGAGCAGCGCGACGCCGCTCGCCGCCGCCGCGAGGCCGATGGCGAGTCGCCGCTCCTTCGTCCACGCGGCGTCGTCGGGCGCCGAGGGCAGGTACGCGAGGACGCCGAACGCAGCGAACGCCAGCGCGACGCCGACGAGCGTCCGCTGCGAGCCGAGCATCGGCAAGAGGAGGTAGCCGGTGGCGATCGATCCCACGATCGTCCCGAGCGTGTTGGCGACCGTGAGCGCGCCGACGGCGCGTGCGACGCTTTTGCGCTCGGCGATCTTCGAGAGGAGCAGCGGGAAGGTCGTCCCCATCCAGAGCGTCGGGAGCACGAGGATGACGAGGGCGGCGACCGCGCGGCACGCCTCGCGCCCACCCCACGACGAGATGTGCTTGCCGGCGAACGCGAAGAAGCGCGGCAGCTGGTCCCAGAGGGGCATCGTGAGCGCCAGGGTGAGCGACGCGTAGAGCAGGCCGCGTCCGAGGGCTGCGGCGCCGTGCCTTCGCGCGAACGCCGGGCTCCGCGCCGCGCCGACGCCGAGGCACACGAGGAACACCGCGAGCATCAGGCCGAACGCGTAGGCGCTGTTGCCGATGAGCAGCGTCAAGAGGTGCGTCTCGACGACCTCGGCCGCGAAGACCAAGAAGCCGGACGCGAGCGCGAACACCAAGAGGCCCCGCTCGACCCGCTCGTCGGCGTCGTCGCGGCTCGCGCGCGGCTCGGCGCTCACCGCCGAGCGCCCCGACGACGCGCCCCGCGCGAGGGCGACGAGGCCGATGGCGACGTTCACCGCCGCCGCCGCGTGCATGGTGCCCCGAATGCCGAGCAGCGGGAGGATGAGGTAGGCGCTGCCGAGCGAGCCGGCGGCGCCGCCGAGGGTGTTGATCGCGTAGAGCCGCGCGAGGGCGTTCGAGCTGTCCTTCGTCCCGGCGACCACGCGCGAGAGCATCGGCAAGGTCGCGCCCATGCACGCCGTCGGGACGAGGATCACGACGAACGTGAGCCCGCCGCGCAGAGCGGTGAGGAGACCCAGCGAGTCCGGGTGGCTCCGCGCCACGCCGACGTAGATCGCCGCGAGGGCGTCGAACGCGAACGGGGTCGCCGCGCAGACCACCCCCACCGAGATCTCGGCCACGCCGTAGCCGAGGATGGGGCGCGCGAGCCGCGGCGCGACGCGACCGCCGAGGTGGGCGCCGAGGGCGAGCCCGGCCATGAAGGCGGACAGCACGGTGCTCACTGCGTACGCGGTGGCGCCGAAGATGGTGGCCAGCACCTTCGAGAACGCGACCTCGTAGAGGAGCCCCGTCGCGCCCGAGAGCAGAAAGAGCGCCGCGACCAGCACGAACGAGAGCTCGGCCCGAGGACGCGCGATCGGAGAGGGGGGAGTACCTGGCAAGGCGGCGCACGCTAGTCGGGCGCAGGACCGACGACAACGAGGTTGGGAGGCGGGATGGGATCGACGACGCTCGCGCGCGGCACTAGGTTGCTCTCCATGGCGATGCACTCGGTCCTCCACGACACGAAGGAGGTCGATCCGCGGCAGGCGCTCGAGATCGCGACGCGACGGAGCGACCTCGGCCCGCTCGCGCCGATCACGCGCAGCCGCGGGCTCGGCGCGTATCGAGGCTACGGAGAGCTCCTCGGCGCGCTCGGGCACCTCGTCGCGCGCGGCGCGCGCCTCGTCTGCTACGGGCGCAGCGCCGAGGGCGAGCCGCTCTTCGCCCTGCACTTCGGGTCACGAAGATCGCTCGAGCCCGGGTCGATGTCGCGCACCGCGGTCCTGCTCGCGGGCGTGCACCCGGGCGAGTGGATCGGCATCGAGACGGCGCTCGTCGTCGGCGAGCGCCTCGTCGACGTGGACCTCGCGGAGCGTGGCGTGCTCTTGCTCCCGCTCGTGAACCCGGACGGCATTCGGCGCGTCGAGCGCAACCTGCGCGCCGGTCGCAAGCGGTTCGTCCGCCACAACGCGCGGGGCGTCGATCTGAACCGGAACTTCGACGCCGCGTGGGGTGAGCTCGGCGTCGTGCAGCGCGCGTTGTCGTGGGTCTTCTCGCCCGGCACGCGACCCCAAGGCGAGCCCGAGGTCGAGGGCATCGCGCACCTCGTGTCGCCGCTGCGGGTGGACAGGGCGCTCTCGCTCCACTCCTACGGCGGCGCCGTGCTCTACCCGAAGGCGTCGTCGCTTCGTCCGATCCACGACGAGCGCGAGCACCGGGCGTGGGCGACGCGCATCGCGCACGCGTGCGATCCCGCGCGCCCCTACGACGTCGCGTCGTGCGCGCGATGGTCCCGCGGGATCACCGCCGGCGGCCTCGAGCTCGACTGGTTCCACGAGCGGCACGGCGCCCTGTCCCTGCTCGTCGAGTGCTCCCGCGGCGGGCGGGGCCTCTTGCCGTCACGGCTCTTCGATCCGTTCGCGTGGTTCAACCCGCCCGCGCTCGGCCCCGTCACGCGCGCCGTCGCGGACGGCGTCGTTCCGTTTCTGAAGGGCCTCGACCCCTGAGGTCGGCTCCGCCGGCGGCTCACCCTGCGGCGCGATCGCGTCCGGCGCGGGTCGCCCGCGCTCTCGCGAGGTCGAGCACCATGTGGATGTCGTCGATCCGCGTCCCGTCGTCCATGCGGAACGCGTCGGGACACGTGCCGATCTCGACGAAGCCGAGCTTCGAGTAGAGCGCGCGGGCCGGCGCGTTCCCGGAGAAGACGCGGAGATCGATCCAGTCGAGCGTGGGCTCGCCGAGGGCCCAGTCGAGCGCCGCCTCCATCAGCCGCCGGCCGTTGCCTCGACCGATGTGCTCGCGCTCGATGCCGATGCTGAAGAGCGCGCGGTGCAGCGCGGTGTCGACGTTCGGGCCGCGGAGCTCGGCGTGCCCGACGACGCGCGGGAAGTCGGTGAACGACGTGCGACCGCGCTGCGATCGGGGGTCGCGATCCCACAGGAGCCAGCCGCGCGCCCAGTCGGGGGCCTTCACGTCGATGCTCCAGCGCGCCTCCATGTACGCCTCGACCTGCTCGCGATCGATGACGCGCATCACGCCGAAGTGAGGCAGGCCGCCGCGCCCCGATTGCTGGAGGTGCCGCGCGAGGTGCGCGGCGTAGTCGCCGACGTCCACGGTGCGCGCAGGCGCGACGATCATGCCCATCACCCTAGTCGACGCGCGGCTGCGTGGCTCGCCGTTTTCGCCGAGAGCCCTGCATCGATGCGCAGTGGGAAGGCTTTTGTCGGTTGAGACCTCGGCGAGGCTGGGGCAGGGTCCCGCGCCTCATGCAGCACCGGCAGCATCGGCAGTTCTTCGCCGGCCTCGGGGTCGTCGCCACCACGCTCCTCCTATCCAGCGCGACCTCGGCGGGGAACCGCTATGCGCTCGAGCCGGAGCACGTCGAGTCGACGCGGGCCTACCGCTACGCGCGGCTCGACAACGACGCCTGCTTCGCGGAGCTCGACGAGCGGCAAGTCCCTTACAAGCGCGTGGAGCCGACCCAGCAAGTCGACGGCCCGATCCGCTTCACCGGCCCGATCCACGGCGTGACGTTCTCGCTGACGTACCGCGGACCCGACACCGACGACGAGAAGTCGACCTCGAGCATCGCCGACTGTCGCCTCGCCCTCGCGATCGACGACCTCGCCGCGGTGCTCGCCAAGCACGACATCGTGAAGGCCGAGTACATGTCGATGTACCGCAAGCGCGGCGTCGGCTTCGTGAAGCCCGGCAAGCGCCACCCCTCCGGGCGCGCCATCGATCTCGCGACCATCACGCGCAAGGACGGGACGACGTTCTCGGTCCTCTACGACTTCCACGGGCTCGTCGGCTCGAAGACGTGCGGCGAGGGCGCGCGGCGGCCGACCAAGGACACCGAGGGCGCGCGCCTCCTGCGGTCGATCGTGTGCGAGCTCGCCGACGAGCAGTCGTTCAACTTGATCCTCACGCCGCACTACGACTGGGGTCACAAGGATCACTTCCACATGGAAGTGCGGTCCGACATCCGCTGGTTCTTGATTCAGTAGCGCCGCGCCCTAGAACGGCAGCGCGAGCGTGAGCAGGCTCGTCAGCGCGTCGAGATCGTCTTTGGTGACGGCCATCGTGCCGACCACGTCTCCTCCTTCGGCGGCGAACTGGATCGGCGGCGGGGGGAGCGGCAAGGGGCCGAGCCGGATCGCCGCGTCGGGGCTCTGGAGCAGCGCTTGGAACGCGGCGGCGTCGCGCGCCGGATCGTCGCTCGGCGCGTGGAGCGCGATGTCGAGGCCCCCTGGAGACGATGCCCGCACGCCGAGCTCGAGCGTCCCGAGGCCCGCGGGGGGCCGGAGATCGCCCATGGCCAGCGTCCGTGATGGGTTCAACACGGTGACGTGCGCGAGCTCACCGGCGGGCGGCGGGCCGATGCCGCTCGAGCGGCTGAGTGCGAAGAGCTCCGCGCCGGTGGGCTTCACCATCACGACGAGGAGCGTGGGCGACGCGACGCACGCGGTGCCGACCAGCCCGCGCCGAAAGAGGCCGGCGCACGCGTGCCCGTCGGCGTCGAAGCGTCGACCTTCCGGTGAGCTCTCGTGGATCGCCTCGGTGAGGAACGCGTCGATGCGCGCCGGGTCGATGTGGTGCTCCCAGATCGCCGTCGCGTTTCGGTGAAGCGCGAGCGAGTCGTCGGCCAAGAGGATCCGATCGATGTCGGTCTTCGGGTCGATGCCGGCCTCGGCGAGGCTCTGGCGGAACGGCAGGATCGGATCGAGGCGCCTGGCGAGCGCGTGATCTCGGAGGAGCGCCACCTCGACCACGGCCCAGATGCTCGCGCCGTTGGCGCGCACGACCTCCACGGCGGAGGGACCGCGACGGGGCGTCGTCGGAGGCGGAGAGGCCTCGGCGACGGACGCCGAGGGCCTCGCGAGGACGACCTCCGTCGGCGCGGCGGGCGCGCCTCCGCACGCGACGAGCGCGAAGCCGAGCGCCGTCGCGAGGCCGAGCCGACCACCCATCGCGCCATCCTATCTTGCAGCCCCGAGGGGCGCTCGGGCGAACGACGCCGGCTCCGTCAGGGACGGATCTCGACCGTGGTGCCCTTCACGTCGGGGTAGTAGCCCGCGACGGCGTACCAGCCCTCGGGCATCTCCGGGTGGAACCAGCGCCACATCCACTGCGCGTCGGCCGGAGCCATGTTGATGCAGCCGTGGCTCTTCGGGCGCCCGAAGTCGTCGTGCCACCACGCGCCGTGCAGGCCGAAGCTGTCCTTGTAGTAGGCGACGAACGGCACCTCGTCGACGGCCCAGGGCTGCTTCTTCTCGACCCCCGCCATGTTCGCCGAGTAGAGCTTCCAGCCGATCTGGTAGACGCCCATCTTCGACGTGTGGCCTTGGGCGCGCTGGGTGATGCCGTCCTGGCCGGGCGAGATCGCCGTCGCGAAGACCGGGGTGTCTCCCTCGTAGGCGACGAGGGTGCCCCACGTGACGCGGACGTCGACCCAGGGATCGCTCTTCGACACGCCCTTGGGGCGGTCGTCGCGCTTCTTCAGCACGGTCACCTGGTCGTTGCGCACGAAGTAGCCGTCGCGCGTCTGCCAGTACATCCCCTTGGGGCCGCGTACGAGCTCGGGCTCGACGCCGACGAACGCGTGCCGCGGATACGACTCCCCCGTCTCGACGAAGTCGCCGCTCGAGGTCTTCTTCAGCTTGGCGACGTCCCCGATCCCGGTGAAACCGAGAGGCAGATGCATCTCTGGTTCCTTCTTGAGGTCGATTCCGTGCAGGGACGAGCCGGTCGCGACGCGCACTTTGTCCTTGGGGATCAGCGTCAGATCCGGCGTGACGAGCCAGGTGCGCCCCTCCGCGTCGAACTCGCGCGCCCACGCGATCCTGCGCCCCGCGTACGCCTCGTCGTCGCCGACGAGGCCGGGCTTCGCCGTCTCCAGGTAGCGCGAGAAGGCCTTGGACGGGCCGTGCCCCGCGGGCTTCGTGTCGATCGCGCCGACGGCGTCGGGCGCGGGGATCTTCTTCAGGTACTCGTCGAGCCCCTTCTCGCTCTTCGCCTGCTCCTCGCGCGTCGGGATGCGGAGGTACTCGGGCGAGCCGATCGCGACGCCGACGTGGAAGGGCAGGGGGAGCGTCGCATCGGGCAGCACCTCGCGAGCGGCGACGGCGCGCGGATCGTTCGCGTCGAGGGACGAAGCTGCGCCGAGGCAGACGTAGCCGCGAGGCTTGACCGCGTACCAGCCGCCCTTGCACGGGGCGAGCGCGGAGCCGCCGGGGCCCTTCGTGAGGGCGGCCGGCTCGGCGAGCGGCACCGACTGGCCCGCGCGGATGAGGCCGATGAGGGGCGCCTTCGTGTCGGGCTTCTGGACGATCTTCCCGTCGCCGGCGACCGCCGCGCCGCTCGGCGCGGCGGGCGGCGCGAGAGCGGGCGACTCCACGGCGGTGCGCGCGGCGCCGTCCTCGGGCTTCGGCTCGACCGGGGCGCTCGATCCGATCCCCGCGATCGAGGCGTCGCTCCTCGGCCCCGCCGCCGACGCGACGTGGGTGCCGGGCTCGCTCGAACCGCACGCCGCGAGCGCTCCAGCGAGAAGCGAGAATGCAACAGCATTGCTGATGCAAGAAGGACGAAGTATCGAGAGAGCGCGGCGCCCCGCGCGGCGAGGGATGGCCCGCCGGTGTCGGTCGTCAGGAGCCTCGGCCGCGTCGCCTCCGAACGACGTCTCGGAGAGCCTTGGATCACCACCTCGATCCCACGACGCTGAAGGCATGCTCAAGCTTACGGCGCGCCGATTGGAAGCGCCAAAAACGCGGATCGAGCGCGCCTCCGCGACGGCGGACGCGGTGCGGCACGAGCGCCCGCTCGAATGGCGCTTGTCGCGAAGCGAGGAAGGGGGGAGTAACGAGGCATGAGCTTCTTCCCGGTCACGCCACGCTCCGCGTTCCAAGCCCGCAGGGAGGCCGTGTCCGCCCGGCTCTCGGGTCCGGCGTTCCTCGCGGCGGGTGGGGACGTGGCGCGGAACTACCCCGCGAACCCGCACCCCTACCGGCAGGCGAGCCATTTCGCCTATCTGGTCGGCCCCGCCCAGCCGGGGGCCGCGCTCCTCTTGGCGGGCGGTCGGAGCACCCTGTTCGTCGACCCGCCCGATCGGGACGACGCGCTCTGGCACGGTCCGCGCCCTTCGCTCGAGGAGGTCCGCGAGGATCGCGGCGTCGACGAGGTGAGGCCGCTCGCGGAGGTCGCGGCGACGCTGGCGAAGCTCGGGGCGCCCGTCTCGACCCTCCCGCCGCAGGACGCGGCGAGCGCGGCGTGGGTCTCGACGCTGCTCGGTCGGAGCGTCGTCGCGGGCGCCGGGGCGCGCGTCGAGGACGGCGACGCACAGCTCGCGGAGGCGCTGATCGGCGCGCGGCTCACGCACGACGAGGCCGCCGTGGCGCAGCTCCGCGCGGCCGCCGAGGCGAGCGCCGGGGCGCACGTGGCCGGGATGCGCGCGACGCGGGCTGCGAAGACCGAGAGCGAGGTCTGCGCCGCCATCACGCACGAGCTGTATCGACGCGACATGCGCGACGCCTACGGCCCGATCGTCACGGTGCACGGCGAGATCCTCCACTCCCACAGCCACGCCGGGGCGCTCGCGCCGGGCGAGCTGCTCTTGTGCGACGTCGGCGGCGAGACCCCCGAGGGGTGGGCCTCGGACATCACGCGCACGTGGCCGACGAGCGGGCGCTTCTCCCCGACGCAGCGCGCGATCTACGAGGTCGTGCTCGACGCGCTGCTCGCCGCGATCGACCGGGTCCGGCCGGGCGTCGGCTATCGGCAGGTGCACGAGACGGCGAAGCGGCGCATCGTCGAGGGGCTCGTCGCGCTCGGCATCTTCCGCGGGAGCGTCGACGGCCTGCTCGAGCGCGGCGCTGCCGCCCTCTTCTTCCCGCACGGCGTCGGCCATCTGCTCGGGCTCGACGTGCACGACATGGAAGACCTGGGGGATCGGGCCGGCTACGCGAAGGGACGATCGCGCAGCGCGGCCTTCGGCGATCGCTACCTGCGGCTCGATCGGGATCTCGTCCCCGGGATGGCCGTCACGATCGAGCCCGGGTTCTACCAAGTGCCGGGCATCCTCGCCGACGAGGCGCTCGTGGGGCCGCTCGGCGCCGATCTCGACCGCGCGGTCCTCGCGCGCTACGCGGACGTGCGCGGGATCCGCATCGAGGACGACGTGCTCGTCACGACGAGCGCGCCCGAGGTCCTCTCGCGCGCGTGCCCCAAGTCACCCTCGGACGTCGAAGCCGCCATGGCGGGCTGAAGGAGGGAAGCCCCGATGTCGCAGCGTCACTCGCCCGCCGCCGACCGCAACCGCGAGCCGCTCTCGAAGGTGCTCGAGAGGGAGCTGCCCCCGAGAGGGCTCGTGCTGGAGCTCGCCTCCGGCACCGGGCAGCACGTCGTCTACTTCGCGCAGCGCCTGTCGAGCCACGTCTTTCAGCCGAGCGATCCCTCCGCGGAGGCGCGTGAAAGCGTCGAGGCGTACCGTGCCGCGCACGCGCTCGAGAACGTTCGACCGGTCCTCGCGATCGACGTGCTCTCACCCGGGTGGGAGGCGCCGTTCGTCGGCGTCGTCGACGCCATCGTGTGCATCAACATGGTGCAGGTCGCGCCGAAGGAGGCGAGCCGCGCGTTGTTCGAGGGAGCGCGCCGCATCCTCGGCGAGCGAGGCGCTGCGTCTCCGCTCGTGCTCTACGGGCCCTATCGGTTCGGAGGGAAGTTCCTCGCGGAGAGCAACGCGGCGTTCGACGCGTCGCTGCGCGAGCGAAACCCGGCGTGGGGCGTGCGCGACGCGGACGAGCTCGCCGAGGAGGCGCGCGCCGCGGGGCTCGTCGCGAGCCCGCCCATCGCGATGCCTGCGCAGAACCACGTGCTCGTCTTCCGCCCCGCCGCGCGCGCGTCGGCGGGGCCGAGCGATCGCTGAACGAGATCGAAAGCATTGGGCGCAAGACCGGTGTCCTCTCCCCACGAGCTCGCGAAGTACGCGCCGGGATCGATCCTGCTCGATCGATACAAGTCGGTGCGGATCGTCGGCGTGGGCGGGATGGGAGTCGTGGTCCACGCGGTGCACCTCATCGAGGGGACCGAGGTGGCGATCAAGTTCCTCTTGCCGCGGCTCGCGTCGTCGGATGAGGCGGCGGCGCGCTTCGTGCGCGAGGCGCGCGCCGCGACCCGGATCCCGAGCGAGCACATCACGCGCGTGCTCGAGACCGGGACGTCGCCGGAGCTCGGCCCCTTCATCGTCATGGAGCTGCTCGAGGGGGAGGATCTCGCGAAGCACGTCCGCCGCGAGCCGAGGATCGCCGTGCCGGTGGCGATCGATCTCCTGGTCCAGGCGGCGGACGCGATCGCGCACGCGCACGCCGTCGGCGTCATCCATCGGGACGTGAAGCCCGCGAACCTGTTCCTCGCGAAGGACGCCGAGGGACGCTCGTCCGTGAAGGTGCTCGACTTCGGCATCTCGAAGGTGCTCGAGGAGGCGCCCCTCGAGATCACGAAGACGAGCACCCGGCTCGGATCCGGGCTCTACATGTCACCCGAGCAGATGCGCTCGGCCAAGAACGTCGACCATCGAACCGACGTCTATGGCTTGGGCATCACCCTCTACGAAATCCTCACCGGGACGCAGCCGTTCGTGGCGGACAGCTACGCCGATCTCTGCATCAAGGTCTCCAGCGAGGAGCCCGATCCCCTCCGGCGCCATCGCGCCGACGTGCCCGCAGAGCTCGAGGCGGCGATCGCGCGCGCCTACGCGCGGGCGCCGGCGGATCGGTACGAGTCGGTTCCCGCGTTCGCTGCCGCGCTCGCGGCATGGGCGACGCCCGAGACGCGCGCGCGCATCGACGCGCTCGTCGCGCTCGGTCGCGCGCGGCCGCCGCTCGCGAGCGGTGACTACTCCTCCATCGCGCCACCCCCACCGGCCGCGCCCGCGCACCCTGGATCGACCACGCTGCGGATGGCGCCGGGGGCGTCGGGCCCGCCGCCCGGAAGGAGCTCCGCGCCGCCGCGGTCTCCGAGCGCGCCGTCTCTCGTGCCGCCAGGGTCTCCGAGCGCGACGTCTCTCGCGCCGCCGCGGTCTTCGAGCGCGCCTTCGGTCCCGCCCCCGTCGCCGACGGCGGCCGGGCCGCGAGCGGCGTCGACGGCGCGAACGGTCCTCCTCACGGCGGTGGGCACGTTCGTGGTCCTCAGCGCCCTCGTCGCGGCCTACGCGCTCCTCGGGGCCCGACGTGGCGCGCCGTCGCCTGCCGACGCGCGAGGGAGCGCGCCGCAACCGACGACGTCGATCCCCGCGCCATCGTCCCGCGTGGAGCGCTGAGCCGATCCGACGACCGCGCGACCCACGGCCGCTCCTCGAGCGCGCATCGCCGCGCGCCTCGCCGCGGGCGACGATCGGTTGGCGAGGAGGCGGCGCTCCGCTAAGACGATCGGCTCGCCCATGAGCGACTCTCCCGCCGACACCGTCGCGCCCGCTGCGCGTCTCTCGCTCGTCAGCGCGACGTTCGCCGGGTTCGCCGTGATTGCTCTCGTGGACGCGGTGTGCATCGAGGCGTTCGTGCCGCGCCCGCTCGCGGGCCTCTCGGTGCGCCTGCTGCATCACGCCTACGACGCCGGACACCTCTTGGCGATGGGGCTCGCGAGCGCCGGCCTTCTCGCGGCGTGGCTGCGCTTTCGCCCCACGGTCCTGCGACGCGGCGTCTTCACGTTCGCGCTCCTCGCGGGCCTCGCGCTCACCGTGGGCGATCTCGTGCTCGTCGAGGACCTCGACAACCTCGCCGCGCGCATCTCCCTCTTGCTGCACAAGGAGGGGCACTGGCCGACGATCCTCCTGAACCTCCTCATCGGCGCGACGGCCGCCGGGATCCCGATCGCGGCGCTCCTCGGTTGGTCGTGCGCGCGACCGAAGCTCCGTTGGCTGCCCGTCGCGCTCGGCGTGGCGGCGGCCGTCGTGAACGAGCGGATCCTGCGGCACGACTACGACGGCGCGCACCTCTTCCTCGCGTGGGCCGCCGCGCTCCTCGCCGGCGTCCCGCTCGCGGGGCTCGAGATCCCGCCGCGGCTCGTCCCTGGACGGCGCGTGCGCGGCGCGCTCTTCGCGACCGTCGGCCTCGCGTCGCTCGCGTCGCTGCTCGTCCGCCCGACCACGAACGTGCTGCTGCAGCTCTACGCGACGCCCGGGAGCGTGCTCGCACCGTTCATCGCGCGCCTTCGCGGACGAGCGGTGCCGTCGAAGCTCACGGCGGCCGTTCCGCCCGAGCAAGCCGCGTGGTTTCGATCGCGCGACGGCGCGCCGATGGTGCCGTCGACCGCGGGCGCCCCCCGCGTCGCGCCGATCGTGATCCTGCTCGGCATCGACTCGGTGCGCGCGGACGTGCTCGCGGACGAGACGTACCTCGCCGAGCTGCCCGAGCTCGCGCGCCTCGAGAAGACCGGCGTCTATTTCACCGAGGCGCGCAGCGCGGGGCCGGGCACCGTCTTCTCCTACACGGCGATCTTCTCGAGCCGCTACTACTCGCAGCTCTTCTGGAGCGACCGGCACGGGACGGGCATCTGGGCGTGGCGCGATCCGAGCCCGCGCTTCCCCGAGCTCCTCGCGCGGGCCGGGGTCGCGACGGTCGACGTCGGGAGCATCCTCTGGTTCGACGGTGACTGGGGCGTCGCGCGCGGCTTCACCGAGCAGACGATCCTCGATCCGCGCACGAGCACGAGCCAGGGCACCGCGGCCGAGCTCGTGACGGCGCCCGACGCGCGGCTCGCCGAGGCCGG
>CAYYKK010000005.1:0-65774 GCA_964467935.1 uncultured Polyangiaceae bacterium | reverse complement strand
CGGCCCTCGGCGATCTCGACGAACACGCCGTCGCGCATCAGCGCGGTGTTGAGCGCGAGGCCCATGTCGTTGCAGCCGGCGGGGTCGCCCGCGTCGCACGCCTTGTCGAAGTGCGGCAGCGAGCCCTTGCCGTCCTTCGCGATGCCGATCCCCTGGAACTCCATCTCGCCGAGCGCGGTGCACGCGGTGGGCTCGCCGCCGTCGCACGCCTTCTGGAACGCGTCGCGCGCCCGCTCCCCGTCGGGCGAAGGCTTGCCGACCGCGAGCTTCGCGCGGAGGGCGCCGCCGAGCCCGAGGCAGCCCTTCGCGTCGCTCGCGTCGCAGCGCTCCTTGCACGCCGCCTCGCTGGTGCAGTCGGCGGCGACCGGCGCGACCAGGGCGTTCGACGGCGGCGGCGGCGTCACGTCGGCCTTCTTCGCGACGCAGCCGCGCTCCTTGTCGGGGATCTGTCCGGGGCCGCACGCGACGTCGGCCTTCACCGCCACGCACTGGGCGCCGTTCCACGCCGTGCTTCGAGGGCAGGACGGCTCGAGCTCGCGGGCCTTGCCGATCGGCACGACCTCGAGACGCAGGAGCGCGCCGCAGCCGAACGGGGGCTTCTTGTCGTCGCCGGTCGCCTTGCCGCACTCCGCCTCGTCGCCGTCCTTGTTGAGCACCTCGTGGCTCTGCGCGCCTTTCGCGCCGGCGCCGGCGCCGAGCACCGTGACCGACGCCGAGCCCTCGTTCGCGTTCGACGCGGTGAACTCGAACGATCCCACGGTGATGGCGCTCACGACGTGGGTCGCGCCGTCGCACTCGCCCTCGAGCTCGTCGCGACGCGCGCCGCGAGCGGTGTCGAGCTGGCCGACGATCGTCATGTTCACGTCGAGCGAGCCCGAGTGCGCGAGCTTCGCGTCGAACTTCGCCGCGTAGACCGGGATGTTGGCGTACACCTCGGCCGAATCGCGCATCGTGACGTTGTCTTTCTTCGGCGTGAGCCCCACGTAGTCGTAGTGGGGGGATCCTTTGACGTTGCAGCGGGCGAGCACGTCCATCTTGCAGCCCTCGTAGCGAACGACGACCAGCCCTCGCGCCGCGCGCGCCTCGATGGACGCGCGATCGACCGAGTCCCAATCGACGACCAAGAACCGGCTCTGGCCGCCGGTGTCGAGGCACTCGCCCTTCTTCTCGCGCTGGGTGTGGTCGACGCCGAGCGCGTTGCCGGCTGCCGGCAATGCACTACAACCGACGAACGACGGCGCCGTGAGCGCACAGAGGAGCAGCGGAGCGACGAGGCGCAGTTGGTTTTCTCGAGGCATGGTCAAGCTGGCAAGGATAGGGCCCTTCGGGCGCGCTCGGTGGAGTCGCGTCGTCGGGGCCGGTCGTTCGGGAAGACGCTTTGCCGGTGGGGCGCATTCCGGCGCCATTTTCGAGCTGGCGCGGAGGCGCTTCCCTCCAAGGCCGAGGCGTGGTGAGGTGACGGAGCGTGATCGGACGATCTCTCTGCCCGGATGATGGCTTCTCCACCGCCGAGGACGTCGGCGCGGGAGGCCAGGCGCAGTGCGCGCTCGCCGAGCGGCAGCGCCGAGCGCACTTCGCGGCGCTTTCCGGGCGCGATCGGCTCGCGCGCGTGCCGCGCGTCTTCTACGCCTGGCTCGCCGCGCTCTACGTCGTGTGGACGCTGCGCGCGACTTGGTTCTACGACGCCGTCGACGCGCACATCGGGCCGTTGCCCCGCGCGATCGAGGCGCACGCGCTAGCGCTCTTCGTGTGGGCGCTGCCCGCGCTCTACGTCGCGCGCCAGGTGTTCGGGGCGCGCTTCGCCGAGGCGACGCGCCTGACCCTGCCGCGATCGCTCGAGGGCGAGTGTGGGCACGCGCCAGGTGCGCTCCGCGCCTGGGTCGGATCGTTCGTCGCGATGGGCCTTTGGTTCGGCGGCGTGCTGGTCTTCGAGCGCTACACGTCGGGGCGTCACCTCTCGCTCGACGGCGGCGCGACCCTGCGGCTCTGGGGCTCGATCTCGCTCGTGCCGGTCGCGGAGGAGATCGTCTTCCGGGGTCTCATCCTGTCGGTGCTCGAGCGGCGACTCTGCCTCTATCGCTCGAACCTCCTCACCACGCTGCTCTTCGTCGCCGCCGCGCTGCCGGCGTGGCTCCACGGCGCCGCGTGGAGAGCCGGCGGGCTCGACGACGTCGTGGTGCGCTGCCTCATGCTCGCGGCGTTTTCGTTGTTCCTCGGCGCGCTGACCTTGCGCACGCGCTCGATCGCTCCCGCGATCGTCGCGCACCTGGTGAACGGCGCGCTCGTCGCGCTGCTCGCCTGAGTCGACGCCGCTCGCAGCTCCTCTCGCGTCGGCGCGAACGGCGCGGTCGCCCCTCGGTCTTCCCCGCCGGGCGCATCGTGCTACATCCGGTAGACCATGACGCCCACCGCACGTGCACTCGCCCTCACGGCCGTCTCCGGCCTCGTCGCAGGCTGCTCCCAGGACGCGTCCGCGCAGAAGTCCGCCTCCGCGGGACCGACGAGCGCGCCGGCCGACAAGGTCGCCGGCAGCGCGGCGCCCGATGGCTCGAGCAAGAAGGACTGCTGCGCCGGCAAGAACGACTGCAAGGGCAAGGGCGGCTGCAAGACGGCGTCGAACGACTGCGCCGGCAAGAACGACTGCAAGGGCAAGGGCGGCTGCGGCATGCGCAAGTGCGACTGAGTCGCCCCGCCCTGGCCACGGCGAGCGGCCGGCGAAGGCGGAGCGAGCACGAGATGGACCCTGCGCGAGGGTGATCGTCGCCCGCGCTCGGGATACCTTGGGGCCGATGCTCCGCCTCCCTGCTTCCTTTTCGGCGATGCGTGGCCTCGTGACGCGGGGGCTCGTCGTCGGATCTTCGGCCCTCGGTCTGGCCTGCGGCGCGCCGTGCGGACCCGAGGACGTCGCCATCCCCCTCGACGCGAAGACCAAGGCGCGGCTCGACGCCCGCTACGGGTCCGTGCGTCTGCCTCTTTCGGAGTGTCAGAAGCTCTGCGCGCCGATCGGCGCCGGCGGTGCCGGCGGCGGCGCGCCGACCTCGTCGGGATACAGCTGGACGAGCTGCTCGCTCGTGACGATCGAGACACCGGGCTACGTCGGGCCGGGTGTGCGCTGCGAGGGCGACTACTGTCCGCCGGTCGGCATCGGTCGTCGTCCGCGCGGCCTCGCGCTGCCTCGCGATCGAGGCGCGGGTCACCTCGCGATCGCGGCGGCGCACGAGGCCGCGGCGGCGATCGCCTTCGTCGATCTCGCTCGCGACCTCGCCCTCCACGACGCGCCGAGCGAGCTCGTCCGCGGCGCGGCGCAGAGCGCGTTCGAGGAGGTCGCCCACGCGCGCGCGATGGCCCGGCTCGCGCTCCTCCAGGGGATCGCGATCGAGCCCGTCACGCTGGTCGAGCACGCGACGCCGTCGCTCGACGAGCTCGCGCGCCACAACGCCGTCGAGGGCCTCGTCTTCGAGGGGTTCGGCGTCGACGTGCTCCACCACCAGTCTCGCCACGCCTCCTCGGCGGGCGCGCGGCGCGCGTTCGGTGTCCTCGCGCGGGACGAAGCGGGGCATCGCCGGCTCGCGGCGCGCATCCACGCCTGGTCGAGCGAGAGGCTCGGCGCGGCGAGCCGTCGGCGGATCGCGGAGGCGTCGCGTGAGGCGCGTGAGAGGCTCGCGCGCGAGGTCCCGCTCGACCCACGCGATCGCGCGGTCGCAGGGCTACCGGACGAAGACACGCGGCAGCGGTTGCTCGCGGCGTTCGACGCGCGGGAAGGCCTCGCGTGAGGTCCCAGGTCGCGCTCTCGACCGCGCTCGCGGCGATCCTCTTCGGTCGGGTCGCCTTCGCCGATCCGCTCGTCGTCGCGACCCCGGAGGGCGACGCACCTCCGAAGGCCTCGACCGACGCCGGCTCGCCGCGCGCGCGCCCCGCCGTCGCACGCGAGCCGCGCCTCTACCTCCCGCGCTCGCCGTTCGATCCCGACTTTCCGTGCTGGGCGATCCCGCGCCCCCGCTGCGGCGCGTACCCGCTCCTCGCGTTCGGCGTGCAAGGCGGCACCGCGAGCACCGAGGTCGGCTGGGAGCGCGTCGTTCGCCCGTACGTCGAGGCCGGCGTGATGACCTCCGTCGGTCGCTGGATCGACTTCGGGACCGGCCTCCTCGTCGCGTACGACAAGCTCGAGTCGGTGACCGCCGCGAGCATGGAGACGAAGCTCCGCCTGCGCATGTGGATGCCCTCGGGGTTCTTCGGCGATCTCTTCGTCGGCCCCTCGTTCGAGCGCTATGCGTACCGCGGCACCGAGACCGGCACGCGCGCCGGCGTCGTCTTGGGCGCGTCGTTCTCGTTCTCCGAGATCCTCGGCCTCGAGGGCTCGACCACCTACGCGTCCGCCGTCGGCGGCCAGGGCGGCGGCGAGCTCCGGTACATGCTCGGCGTTCGCTTCTCGCTGCCGACGCTCGCGTTCGCCGCGCTCGGGATCGGCTACGCGATGAGCAAGAAGTGAGCGACGACGCCGCTCGATGACGGGTTGGTCACGGTCCCGGGCCCGTCTCGCGCGACGAATCCTCCCGGGCCCCGCGCGGCGATGCGCTATACGCGGCCCGTGGACGAAACAGCTCACCCCGCCGCCGCTCCCACGCCGCTCGCCGATCCGACCCCCCTCGGGCTCATCGGGCTCTCGGTCGGGTGCGCCGCGCTCCTGCCGATCGCGTTCGGCGTGAAGTCGGCGCTCAACGCCGAGGGGCTCCGCATGGCGGCGATGTTCTGCCTGCTCTTCGGCGCGGGTGGTCAGATCCTGGCGGGGCTCATGAGCTTCGTGAACAAGAACGTCCTCGGCGGCACGCTCTTCACCGCGTTCTCGTTCAACTGGATCATGAACTACTGGTCCTTGTCGGAGCTGTCGCAAGGACGCGCCCCGAGCTCGGCGATCGTGCTCTCCGTGGACGCGTGCTTCCTCGTCATCTTCCTCGTGATGACCGTCGCGTTCGGCTTCCACTCGAAGCTCTTGCTCGTGTTCCTCGCCGACATCGATCTGCTCTACGTCTGCCGCATCGGCCGCGAGGTGCTCCACCTGCCGTCGCTCGGCGTCGGCATCGCTTGGTTGACCGTCGGGCTCATGGCGATCTCGCTCTATCTGGCCTTCGCGCTCGTGCTCCAAGCCGCGTCGGGGCGCGCCCTCTTGCCGCTCGGCGGCCCCGCGTTCGGCGTGAAGCGCTGAAGCTCAGAGCTGGAAGTAGGCGCGCGCGTCGAGCCCGACCTGCCAGATGTTCGTGAACGGCGGCTTCGAGTCGGCGCCGAGCAGGAAGAACGGGAAGCCGAAGTTGCCCGTGAGGTCGACGACCGGCTTGTCGCCGCCGATCGTGCCTCCCACGCGGAAGCCGAGGGGCATGAAGCAGCTCTGGTCGACCTTGCCGTGGAAGCTCCCGATGCCGAAGCCGGTGTCGAGCCCCGCGAAGAACGCGTCGACGATCTGGACGGTGACGTCGACGGGGATGCCTGCTTTGCCGACGGCGGAGAGGACCGTCGGGCTCGTGCCGACCGAGCCCATCGCGCCGTCGACCTTGGTGCCGCTCTTCGTCGGGAAGAGACCCGAGAACGCGAAGCCCGTGTCGATGCGGACGACGTGCGCGAGCCGCAGCAGCACCGGGATGCTGCCGGTCAGGTGGATGACGTCGTTCGCACCCGTCGCGCCGACCTCGGCGCGCGCGCCGATGTCGGCGACCTCGGTGTGGAGGAAGCGGTAGGTCGCGCCGAGGCGGAAGGTCCCGTAGTACGCCTTCGTCTGGCTGCCGCCGAAGAGCCCGGCGACGTCGGTCCGGCCGATGAGCAGCGAGAGCGGCGTGACGTCGACGGTGAGGTCGTCGATGACGCCGAACGCCGCGCCGAGGTTCAGGCCGACCCCGTTGAAGGCGAGGCCCGCTCCTTCGACGTGGACGAGCGGGAGGCTGAACTCGGGAGCGAGCGTCATCTTCGGCAGCGTGAGCGGCCGGTCCGCGTAGCGAACCGGGAGCTTCGCGTCTTCGGCCGAAGCCACCGAAGCCAGACCCAACACCGCCGCCGCGATCCCCACGCCCACGAGCTTTCGCATCATTCCTCCTCCACCAGGCCTTCGTGGCTGGCTCCGAGGCCTTCGTAGCCGACCTCGGGCGCGATTTTCTGCTCTCGGGGCCGTTTCGGCACGTTTTCGGCGGAGAGCACGCCTGCCACGATCTTTTTTTCGTGCGCGACCTCGAGATCCGGGGCCGAAGATCCGTCCTCCTGGGCATGAATGCGCTCGACGCGTCGCTCTCGGGAATCAGGGTCGCCGAGCGCTCGCTCGACGCGTCGGCTTCGCGCATCGCGCGCGCGTCGTCGCCGGACGCCGACGTCGACCTCGCCTCCGAGGTGGTGAACCTCGATCAGGCGAAGACGCAGGTGGCGGCGTCCGTCGCCGTCGCCCGCACCGCGTCGGAGACGCTCGGCACGCTCATCGACACGTTCGCGTGACACGACGGTCGAGCGCACGCGCGCGCCGCCGAGGGCTCACTCGAGGCCGAGCGCGATGATCGACGAGAGCGCCGTGATCGCCGAGAGGACACCGAAGCCGAGGCCGTAGCCGCCGACGTCGAGCAACCTGCCGAGCGTCACGCCGGCGAGCGCGCCCGCCACGTAGCCCACGCCGTCGATGATGCCCGCCGCCGTCGCGGCGAGTCGCGCGCCGCCGGTCGCGACCGCGAGCGTGCCCGCGAGGAGGCTGTAGGGTCCGTACACGAGCAGCCCCGCGAGCCCGACGAGCGCGGCGGCGAGCAGCGCGCTCTCGTGCGCCGCGGTCGGCAGCGCCGCCAGCACGCCGGCGAGCAGCGCGAGGCTCGTGAACATGAGCCAGCGTCGCCGCGTCGGCCCGACCCGATCGTAAGCCACGCCCGCGAGGAAGACGCTCACGAGCCCGGCCATGTCGAAGCCGATCGATTGGAGCGAGGCGGTCGCGAGCGACGACTGCCCGTGCTGCGTCGACAGGAGGAAGTCCACGCTCCACGTGTTGAACGACTCGCGCATCAACGTGACGGTGAAGCTGAGCGCGCACGTCACGAGGAACTGACGCGTGCGCACGAGCCCGATCACGTCGTCGAGTCGGCTCGATCGGGAGGGCTTGTCCTCGAAGGCGACCGGCGCCGCCTCCGCGAGCCGAGGTCCCGGACGCACGAGCAGCGCTGCGAGGACGGCGATCACCAGCGTGAGCGCCGAGGGGATGCCCATCACGGCGCGCCAGCCGCCGCCCCACCCGACGATCTGACGCGCGAGCAGCGTCGCCAGGATCCCGCCGAGCACGTAGCTCAAGCTGAGCACGCCCACGACCGTCCCCGACCGCTGCGGCGGGAACCACGAGGGGACCAGCTTGAGCATGCCGCCCCAGCCCGCAGCCCCGGCGAAGCGGCTGATCCCGTAGGTGACGGCGAGCAGCGTGAGTCCTGGCATCAGCGCCCCGAGCGCGCCGAAGAGCGCCACGAGCACGATCGACACGAGAAAGCCTCGGCGACCTCCGACCGCGTCGACGAGCGGCCCGTTGATCACCTTGCCTGCGGCATACGCGAGCGTGCCGAGGCTCGCGACCGTCCCGACCTCGGCCTTGCTCGCGCCGAACGCGGTCTGGAGCAGCGGCGTCGCGACCGCGAGGTTCTTCCGGCACAGGTAGATGCCGACGTAGCCGAGCGCGAGCGTCGCGATCACGATCCATCCGCGCGCGGACGACGGCGCGCTCGGCGCCGCGTCCTCGGGCGCGGTCGCGGCGATCGCGTCGGCGCGGGGCTCTTCGGCCGCGAGACCGACGCGACCCACAGGCTCGGCTTGCATGCACGAAGCCTTTCACGGCCCGTCGCGCGCTCCTACGACGAAGCTGTGACAATCGCGCGACGGTCCGCGCGCACCTCCGCGACGTCGCGGCCAATGACCGGAGATGAATCAGGATTCGCCCTCGCGAGGCGCGCCACGTCAGCGCGCGAGCTTTCGCATCGCCCCGAGCGCGCTCGCAGCCGCGCGGCGCCGCGTACCGTCGCGCGCGTCGTCCCCGGCTCCGCCCGCGCCGTGAAACCGCACGTCCCCCACGCAGAGCGGCGCCTCTTCGGGGCCGAAGAGCACGAGCGTCCCGTCGACCCGTCCCGGCGCCTCCGCGCGCACCACGAGCAGGAGCGGCCGCGCGGCGGGGTGCGCGTCGAGCTCGTCCTTCGCGTCGCGGACCATCTCCTCTGCGTCGTTGGGCTCGGCGAAGAGCAGATCGTGCCATCGACGCGAGAGCGCCTCGGCGTCGGCGCGCGTCTGCGACGGCTCGCCCGGGGCGAGGACGTCGAGGCGCCGGCGCAGCTCGGCGTCGACGGCCGTGCTCGCCGCGTCCGCCCCGGTGAGGCGAGCGAGGTCGGGTGGCCACGGGCAGTCGAGGCTCGATGCTCCGGCCCCGGCTTCTGCCAGCCTCGCTCCTTCGAGGCGCTTCGCGTCGAGGCGCGCGGCGCGCTCGTTCATCGCGCCGATCGCCGCCTCCACCGCGGCGCGCTGCGCGTCGCTGTACGTCCTGCGCGGCGGGTCGGGCGCCTTGCAGGCGGCGACGAACGGAAGCAGGAGCAGGACCGACCCTCGCATCGGCGAGAGCCTACTCGACCCGCGACCGAGCGGTGCGCTCTCGAGGGCCCGCTTGAGCTTCCGCGTCGACTGAGCTCTGCTCGCGATCGAGAGGTGGACCGATGAGTGACGACGTCGAAATCATCCGCGGCAAGCGATCCCTCGTCCGTTTCGAGGGCAAGAAGTGCATTCACTCGCGAGGGTGTGTCCTCTCGCGGCCCGACGTGTTCGTCCCGAACGTGAAGGGCGAGTGGATCCATCCCGACGAGGCGAGCCACGAGGCGCTCCTCGCGCTGGCGCTCGCGTGTCCTTCGGGCGCGATCGTCGTCGAGCCGCTCGACGGCGGCGCAGCCGAGGCGCCGCCCCTCGTCAACGTCGCGCGCGTGCGCGAGAACGGCCCGCTCGCGATCCACGCGGCGATGACCATCGAGGGCCACGGCGTCACGACGCGCGCGACGCTCTGCCGCTGCGGCGCCTCCAAGAACAAACCCTTCTGCGACGCGAGCCACGTGGCGCGCGGGTTCACGGCCTCGGGGGAGCCCCCGACCGCCGAGTCGAAGCCGCTCGAGCGCCGTGACGGCGACTTGCGCGTCGAGCCGGTGCGCGGCGGGCCGCTCCTCGTGAAGGGGAACCTCGAGATCTGCTCGGGCACGGGCCGCACGATCCAACGCACCGTCAGCGCCGCGCTCTGCCGATGCGGGGGCTCGAGCAACAAGCCCTATTGCGACGGGACCCACGCCAAGATCGGCTTCGAGACCGGATGAAGTTTTCTTGTTGAAGGTTCCGCCGTCCAGCGGTGAACCGACGCCGGAGCCTCGCCCCCGCGGCGCTCCGACGAGGAACCGATGGAACGCACGATCACTCCACGCCGGCGTGTGCTGCGCGTGCTCGCTTGTCTGGGTGCGGCCGGGCTGACCTCGGCGGGCGGCGGATGCGTCGGCCAGGGCTTCGGCGCCGGCTCCGGCCAGGTGTCCGCCGGGAACCTGAAGGATCTCCCGATGAAGTCGCTCCGGGCCGTCGACACCGGCTCGGTCGCGATCGGCCGCGACGGAGGGGGCGTCTACGCGGTGAGCCTCATCTGCACCCACCAGGGCTGTGACATGTCGTACAACGGCGACGTCTCGTACGAGGGCGGCATCAACTGCGGCTGCCATGGCGCCTCGTTCGATCGATCCGGAGGCGTCCTCGGCGGCCCCGCGCAGGGCCCGCTCGAGCACTACCGCGTGACGGCGGACGCGTCCGGCGCGCTGACGATCGATCTCGACACGACCGTGCCGAGCTCGACGCGCCTTCGCGTCTGACCCGTCGACGCGGGAACGCGCCGCCGATGCGGCGCCTCTCGGTCGTTGCTAGCCTTCCTTCGTCATGCACGCCCGACGCGCCGGCCTCGCGATCCTCCTCGGCGCTCCCTGGCTCGTCGCGTGCGGCGGCGCCCCCGCGAGCCCGCCCTCGTCGGCCCCACCTCCGACGATCGTCGCGTGGCCCTCGCCCACGGCGCGCCCCGCGCCCGTCACGAAGAAGCCCGTGCTCGCCGCGGAGATCGTCCCCGGCGTCGGCTTCGCCGACATGCCGCTCGGCCACGTCGACGCCGACGCGCTCACCAAGCGCTTCGGGCAGCCCACGCGCCGCCTCGAGCACAATGGCTATTCGATCGAGCTCGACTTCGACAATGGCCTCTCCGCGTTCTATTGCGAGGACGACGCGCGCGCCCGCATCATCGATCTCACCTACGAGCCGCCGTTCGAGGGCTTGGCGCCGCACGGCATCCGCCTCGTCGAGAGCCGCTTGCGCGAGGTGGTCGACGCCTACGGAATGGGCTCTTGGGAGTCGGCGGACGGGAGCTCCACGTGGACCCTCGCCTACCCCTCCGGGATCGCGTTCCTCGTCCAGCGCGACACGTCGCTGCCGCAATACCCGCTCGACGAGGCGCGGCACCTGGACCTGCCCATCGTGGCGATCGAGGCGCGCCTCGAGGACGGAGACATGCTCTACCAATGCGGTAGTCCCTGGCCGACGGCCGACGAAGGGCCGTGACCCGGCGCGCGCGAGGTCGCCCGATGTCGCATGAAGACCCATCGAACTCCATCGCGCCCCTCGCTGGCGTGGGATTCGCGCGCGCGCGGGGTGTAGATTGAGGGCATGGCTCGACCTCCCTCGCTTCGCTCGTGGCACCTCCTGCTCCTCCTCGCGATCGCCGGCTCCGCGTGGGCCTCGGCCTGCAGCGGCGGGGGCGCGAGCGACGGCGCGACGTCGACCACGGGGACGAGCTCGGGTGGCGGCATCGGCGGCGCGGGCAGCGCAGCGGGCGGCGCGGGGGGAGGCTTCGCGCAAGGCACCGGTGGCAGCAGCCAAGCGTTCGACGTGCAACCCGCCGCGCTCCAGACGATCCAAGTCACCGCCGGTCAGTCGACGCCGACGGTCACGTACACGGCGACGTTGAACGCGGCGCCCGTCAACGCGGGATGGAGCGTCGATCAAGGCGCGATCGGCAGCGTCACCGCGGGGCCCGCGTCGAGCACCGTCTTCACGCCGACGGGCAAGGTCGGCGGGCTCGTCGACGTCATCGCCGGCGTGAACATGCAGACGGTGAAGCGGCAGGTGATGGTCCAGCTCACCGCGACGCAGGACGGGCCGAACGGGAGCGTCGAAGAGCAACAACAGATCGCGACCTCGGTCGGACAGCTCTCGCAAGGCGGCGGCATCGGCGGCGTCGGCGGCGAGGGGCTCGGCGCGGCGGTGAACGATCCGACGCTCGTCGCGGCGCTCGGCGCCCCGGTCGGCGACGGCTCCGCGCAGAGCCTCGTCTTCCTTTACCCGTACGACAAGACGGTGTGGCCGCGCGGGATGCTCGCGCCGCTCCTGCAATGGAGCTCCACGCTCGGCGGCGTCGACGCCATTCGCATCGATCTGGCCACGACGAGCGGCTCCTTCACGTGGTCGGGCACCTTCGCCAAGCCGCCGATCCTCAGCCAGACCGGCAAACCCTTCATTCGTCACCCCATCCCGCAAGACGTCTGGAACATGGCGACGAACAGCGCCAGCGGGCCGTCCGATCCTCTCGTCGTGAAGCTCACCGTCGCGAAGGGCGGCATGGCGTACGGGCCTATCGTGGAGACGTGGAAGGTCGCCCCCGCCCACCTCGCAGGCACGGTCTACTACAACTCGTATGGCACGCTCCTCGTGGCCAATTCGTTCGAGCGCCAATACAACAATGGCCCTCAGTTCGGCGCCGCGGTGCTCGCCATTCAAGGCGGCTCGACCGCGCCGTCGGTGGTCGCGGGCACGGCGAGCCCGCTCGGCTCCGGCGCGGGGTGTCGCGTCTGTCACGTCGTCTCCGCCGATGGGAGCCGCCTCATCGCGCAGCACGGCGACATCTATTCGCGCACGAGCGCCTACGATCTCAAGAACATGAACGCCGAGAGCGTTCTCAATGGATACGATAACCTCTTCGGCTGGGCGGGCCTCTCTCCCGACGGCAAGCTGGCGCTCACGAACGCCGCCGACCTCGCGGCGTCCGCGCCGGCGAGCCAGCTCTACACGTTCCCGCCGGTGAGCGCGACGCCGCTCCCGGTCACGGGGATCCCGGCCGATCTGCGCGCCGGCGCCCCCGCGTTCTCACCCGACGGTCGGCACGTCGCGTTCGACTTCCTCGGGGGCACGATCGACATGACGACCGGCAACGGCACGCAGCTCGTGGCGCTCGACTTCGACGCGGCGACGAGCGCGTTCTCGAACCTGAAGGTGCTCGCCACCATGCCGAGCGGCAAGCGCGCCGGCTTCCCTTCGTTCCTGCCGACGAACGACGCGGTCGCCTTTCACTACCAGATCGTCCCGTCGAATCACCGCTACAACACCTGGCACGGCGCCAAGGCGCAGATTTGGTGGTCCGACGTCGCGACGGGGACCGCCACCGTCTACAACGCATTGAACGGCCTCGACGCGAACGGGATGACTTCCTATTTGCCCACCGGCCCCAACAACCACGCCGACGACGTCGAGCTCAACTACGAGCCCACGGTCAACCCGATCGTCTCCGGCGGCTACGCGTGGGTGATCTTCACGAGCCGCCGGCTCTACGGCAACGTCGCCACGACGGATCCTTGGCAGAGCGATCCTCGCAGCTACGACGCGACCAACATCGACAACACGACGACGAAGAAGCTGTGGGTCGCCGCGATCGACCTCAGCGCGCCGCCGGGCACCGATCCGAGTCACCCGGCGTTCTATCTGCCCGCGCAAGAGCTGCTCGCTGGCAACGCGCGCGGCTTCTGGGTGCTCGATCCGTGCAAGCCCGACGGACAGAGCTGCGAGACCGGCGACCAGTGCTGCAACGGCTTCTGCGAGCCGAACGGCATGGGCGGCGCGCTCATCTGCTCGAACATCCCGCCGGCGGGTTGCTCCGGCGTGCAGGAGAAGTGCGCGACGGCGTCCGACTGCTGCGACGCGACGAACCTCTGCATCAACGGCTTCTGCGCGCAGAACATCCCGAACTGATCCGCGCGTGGCGTCGCGCCACGTCGAGGCGGGACGCGACGGCCCTCGCGAGGGGCGCTCGCGTCTCGCGCGGCACGTCGCGCTGGCATCGCGAATGCATCGGTTCGGGTCATGATCTCGCCCCGCACCTCCACCGCCGCCGTCCTTCCCACCGGCCGCAGGCCGCGCGAGGTCGAGCGGCATCGCCTCGCGATGTGGCCTCCGTGCGTGCTCCTCGTGCACCGTCGGGCGGACCTCCGTCGCGCGCTCGCCGATGCGCTCCGCGCGAGCGGGTGCGACGTCGTCGAGGTCGACGGTGTGTCCGCGCTGCTCGACCACGTCGCGCCGTGCGAGGTCTTCGGTCGGCTCTGTCCTCCTCCCGATCTGCTGGTCTGCGACGCGCGCGTCGAGGGGTTCGCCGCGCCCGACGTCGTGGTCGGCCTCGCCGCGATCCGCGCCCTCGCGCCCGTCGTCCTCCTCGGCGTGGAGGGGACGGCCGATCTCGAGGAAGCCACACGCCGCATCGGCCCCGTCGCGGTGCTCCCCGAGCCGGTCGACCTCGCGGCGGCCCGCGACGGGATCCTGGACCTCGTGCCCGATGACGCTTGGCTCCGCAGCAGCTGGTTCTGGTGAACGTCGCGCGCGCGGGCTCAGTCGTCGACGAGGCCCCGCCTCGCGGCGAGCCGCACGAGATCGGAGGGCGAGCGCGCCCCGAGCTTCTTGTTGATGTGCGCTCGATGCGTCTCGACCGTCTTGACGCTGATGCAGAGCGACTTCGAGATGCCGACGTTGGTGCCGCCCTTGACGACCATGCGGAAGATCTCGAGCTCGCGCGGTGAGAGTCGATCGAGCGCGTCCTCGGCGGTCGACGACGCCGTCCCGGTCGAGGGGGGCGGTAGGTCGGCGCCATCGAGATCGAGCCGCGGCGAGAGGTACCGCTCACCGCGGGCGACGGCGCGGATCCCGTCGAGGACGTGCTGCGGCTCGTCGTCTTTGAGCACGTAGCCGCGCGCGCCGGCGCCGATCGCCCAGCGCACGCGATCCGGATCCCGATACATGCTGAGCACCATCAGCTTCACGCCGGGCGCCCGACGATGAATCTCGCGCGAAGCAGCGATTCCGTCGATCCCCGGCAGGCCGATGTCGACCACGGCGACGTCGGGTTGGGCCGCGTCGATTTGCGTATAAGCCTCTCTCGCGTCCCCCGACTCGGCGACGATGGAGACGTCGCCCGCCGCCGAGAGGAACGAGCGCAGCCCCTCGCGAAACAGGGAATGATCTTCGACGAGCGCGAGTCGGATGGTCATGGCAGGTGCTTCCGTTCTTGGGGTGTCGCGAGGGGCGCCGCGCGGCGAGCGAGTGGGCGATCTCGCTCCCGACGGGCGCGTCCCGCACGCCGGACCGGCCGGCCCGGGGCCTCGGAGGGAAGCCCCGGCGCGGACCACGGCTCGACGGGCATCGGCCGGATCCGCGCCGAAGCGCGATCGCGAGCGACGGTCCCCCCGGCACCGCCACGTCCTTCACCATGCACCCTCGAACGCGGAAAGCCAAGTGGATAGAGGCCATTTCATCGACGTCCTCATGGAGCGACCGTCCGGCCGCGCGAGGTCGAGGAGAAACGGGCGCGATCGAATCGCTCGAGAGATCGAGTGGGGCGCAATGCCTCACTTCTCGGGCCCGCGACCGCCGCTGCGCTCGTGCGTTCGAGTCAGTGCATCACGATCGTCGGAGCGTCGTCGCCCTCGAGCCAATAGGCGCTGATCGTCATCTGAGGAAACGCTCCCCACGACCACCGGTTCGCCTCGTAATCCACATATTGAATGACGCGCCGATCTCCCCGCCTCAGCGGAAAGACGACGGCGGGCGGGCCGCTCTCGGTCGGCTTCCCGAAGCGCACCCCCTCCGGCGTTCCGGCCAGCTGATTGGCTCCGTTCGCGAATCCACGTTTGCAGGCGATCCTCACCTCTTCTCCGTGGCGCTTCACCTCGCAACCGGACCGGATGCGCTGCGCGGCGAACACGGGCGCGTGGGCCCACTCGGGCGCGTCCGGCGCGAGGGGCTTGTCCCGCGCGTCCGAGCCGGGCGGCGAGAACGCGTCGTCGGGAGCGATGTCGGTCGTCGAGCGGGTGCAGGCGGCGGCGACGATCGCGAGGAGGACGAGGCCGATCGCGCGAGGGCCTCGACGCGCGCGGTCGACGGAGGGGCTCTGGGTCATAGGGTCCTCAGGTAGGCGACGAGCGCCGCGCGTTGGGTGGCGGTGAGCTGAGACGTGTGACCCATCGCGTCGCCGTTCCGGTCGACGACGTCCTCGAGCGTGCGCGCCGCGCCGTCGTGGAAGTAGGGCGGGGTGCCGCCGACGTAGAAGAGCGACGGGGTCTTGAAGGCCTTGTCCTTCTCCGTCAGGAAGCCGTCGACGCGCAGCTCCCGCGCGAGCGTGCGCGGGGTGCGGTCGGTGAGCTCGTGCTTGGGATCGTGGCACGTCGTGCAGCCCGTCGCGTCGCTCTCGAAGATCGCTCGACCGCTCTGCTCCTGGTCCGTCAACGGTCGCTCGTCGCGCGCAGGCGGCACCAGACCCTCGCGGAGAAAGGCCACGATCGCTTTGGGGCGATCCATCGTCGGCAGCTCGTTGCCGCCGGCCCAGCGGTGCAGCCCGAAGCCGTCTCGGACGCGGTCGGTGATCGTGCGGCTCTCGCCGTGCCAGCCGTAGCTCATCTCGGCGCTGACCCTGCCGGCCAACATCGGCGTCTGTCGAGGGAGGCCGAGCTCGACGCCGCCGGCTTGGTAGCGAGGCATCGCGCGGAAGGAGCGTCCCTCTCCCTCGCCGAACTCGCCCCACACGAAGCCATCGTCGCGCCCCTCGGGATGGCAGCCGGCGCAGCCGAGGCCGCCGCTCATCGTCTCGTCGGTGGCGTCGTAGAAGAGTCGCTTGCCCTTGATGGCGTCGGCCGAGAGCGTGTCGTCGACGATGTGCACGATCGGCATCGGGCTCTCGTCGCGCGCTCCTTCGCGGTCACCCAGATGCACGAGCAACAGATCGTTCGTCGATCGGGCGTACACGAACGCCGTCGACTCGTCCTTCGAGAGCGCGACCGCCGACGGCGCCCCGCCCGACACGGGGACGTGGGCGTGCGGATCGTTCGACGGGATCGAGGGATCGAGCTTCACGAGCGGGTACTGTCGCAAGACGTGCATCGAGGGGTCGAGCGCGAGCGCGTCGAGCTCGCTGAGCGCGCCCGATCCTTCGCTCGCGACGAGGAGCGTGTCCGTCGAGGGGCGATAGACGGCCGCGCGCGGCTGCGTGAAGGGCGGCTCGTCGACGGCGATCGAGCCGTCCACCTCGGTGAGGACCTCGGAGCGGGCCTCTTCGGTGTACTGGTCCGCCTCCCACCGCGCGGTCGCCGTCGATCGCGGCGGCGAGAGCGCCGCCCCGCTCGCGGTGAGCATCACGTCGACCGTCGGTGTGCCGAACCACCTCTGCACGCCGATGGCGCCGAGCGCGTGCCGAGGCACGAAGAGGCGCGCGTCCGAGGGCGAGAGCACCGGCGCGTAGCCGAGCGAAGCGCCGAGCTTCGTGCCGCGCATCGCGCGCAGCGCGCCGGCGGCGAGCGGCGCGGTCGTCACGTTCGGTCGGGGCGCGTCGAGCGCGTCGATCCGCGTCAGATCGCTCCCGACGAGGTGAGAGATGAAGGCCGTCCCACCGGCGGTGATCGCGATGCCGCGCGGCTCGCGGGCGACGTCGACCGACCAGCGGACGGTCATCGTCGCGAGATCGATCGCGCTCACTCGGTGGGTCCACGCGCTCGACACGAGCGCGATCCTCTGATCGGCCGTCACCGCGAGGCCCCACGCGTCCGCGGGGACCTTCACTCGGCGAAGCTCGGTGAACCCCGCCGCGGTCGGCGCGAGCTCGAGCACCAAGCCCGGGTCGCGCACCGTGACGAGCACCCGATCGGCGAACGCGAGGATCTGCGCGGGTCGACCCGGCAGCGGGACCGACGCGACCCCGTCGTGCAGATCGATGGGGAGCTTGAAGCGGCGGAGCGCTTGGTGATCCTCGTCTGCGAGGTAGAGCGCGTCGTCGCTCGGCGAGCGCGCGAGGGCGGATCCCGATCGGTTCGTGAGCGGAACGAGCGGGCCGCGGGGCGGGCTCTCGACCGCGCGCGCCGCAGCGGTCACGGCGCTCGGCGCGGCGCGCGGCCGCTCCTTGGAGGTGCACGCGCCGAGGGCGGCGGCGAGGCCGAGGACCGTGGCGACCGTGAGCGGGAGGAGCGTGCCCGAGCGCATCGAGCCGAGGACGCCCCGCGGGCGCGCCGTATTCCGCGGCGGCGTTTCGCCCCGTGCCCGTGGATTTTTGCGCACGCTTGGCCGCATCATCCTGGAATGCTGAAGCGCTTCGTCTTGGTCCCGCCGCTCGCCCTCAGCGCCTTCGCGCTCTCCTTCTGGTCGGCGAGCTGCTCGTCCGACGCCACGACGACCGGGACGGGTGGTCAGCACGCGGGCGGCGCGGGCGGCGGCACCGGCGGAGCAGGCGGCGGGGCGCCCGTCGTGCCGCCGGGCTTCGAGCGCTTCTGCGAGGGCAAGGACTTCGCCTCGAGCGCGAAGCCCGCGACGGTCGGCGAGCTGACGGGCACCTACGTCGGCATGTACCAGAAGGGCCAAACCGCGGGCGGCGTCGTCGTACCGATCCAGGTCGGGACCGAGGAGATGATGAAGGTCATCCCTCAGCACCCGTTCCTCGTCGACAAGATCCGCGTCGCCTTCGGCGGCGGCACGGGGAAGGCGCGCATTCACCTCGAGACCACGTTCGGTCGCTCGTATCCCGCCTCGTTCCCCGCGCACGATCCCGACTACAAGAAGGTCGCCGATTTTCAGGACTACGATCCGGCGCTCGTGGACGTGATCCCGCCCGTCGACGTCGACGTCACCGACGCGACCCCCGACAACTTCATCGACATCGACGTCTCGGCGGCGCACGCGGCCCTGCTCCCGACGCAGCATTACATGATCGTCTACGAGCACCTGCAGTCCGAGCCCTACCTCGCGATCGAGACGGTGCCGGCCGGCGAATACTCGCGCGCGCTCCTCCTGTTTCCCGATCAGTCGGGCGCGTTCGGCGTCGCCGACAAGGACAACAACGGCGCGAACTACCGACTCTCGCTCGTCGGTCGTACCTTCTGCGATTGGTCCGAGCCCGAGCGCTGGTTCGGCGACGACGTCCCGGCGCCCTTCGCCCAAGGCACGTTCGGGTCGACCGAGATCGCCGACATCGACGGCGACGGCCACGACGACATCATGGTCAGCGACGCGCGCTCGAACGACGGTCCGCGCCCGAGAGCGTATTTCGGCGACGGCCAGGGTCATTTCGCCGAGAAGGCGTTCGACGCCCTCGCGCCCGCGAACGAAGCGACGATGCTCGCCTTCGCCGACTACGACAACGACGGCGACCAAGACGCCTTCGCGACGGTCTACGTCTATCCCGATCAAGACGGCGACGGCGTCACCGTCCAAGCCGGCGATTGCAACGATCACGACGCCGCCATTCACCCCGGCGTGGCCGAGGTCGCGAACGGCAAAGACGACAACTGCGACGGCGTCGCCGACGAAGGGACGTCGGGCGCCACGTCGACCGCCGACGCCGACGCCGACGGCGTGACCGTCGCGGGCGGCGATTGCGACGACACGAACCCCGCCGTGCACGGCGCGTCGGGGCCCGTCGCCGCGGCGCCCGAGCTCCTGAACGGCCTCGACGACGACTGCAATGGCAAGGCGGACGAGCCGTTCACCCACATGATGCTGCTCAACACGACGGCCGCGTGCGCCGATCCGAGCGGCAATTGCCCCGGCGGTGACGGCCATTTCGTGCGCGTCCCGAGCCCCGCGATCGAGCTCAGCGAGCCGGCCAGCGAGATCGGCGTCGGCGACGCCGACGGCGACGGCAAGCTCGACATCTATTGGGGCGATTGGCTCATCCACTATCCCGACGCCCCGGCCGGCCCGAGCCATTTCGTCGAAGGGAAGGGCGATGGCACGTTCGTCGACGCCATGGCGGCGGCCCAAATGGTCATTCCGGTCGCGCACCCCGTCTACGGCGTCACGTTCACCGACTACGACGGAGACGGACTACAGGACATCTTCGTCGGCAATTACCAGCTCAACGACGACCTGATGTGGAAGAACATGGGCGGCGGGAAGTTCTCGAACGTCGCCGCGCAGATCCACGTCGATCACGACGGCGTCAAGAGCCCCTATGCGCAATACCCCGGCGGCCACAGCTACGGCAGCGATTTCGGCGACATCGACAACGACGGGGACATGGACTTCTTCCTCGCGAACCTGTCGCACCCGCGCACGCAGCCCTGGGCCGATCCGAGTCAGCTCTACCTCAATCAAGGCGGCCCCTCGTTCGACTTCGTCGACCAGCGCCACGCGCGCGGCATCGTCTACGACGAGGGCGACATCAACGGCCAATTCGGCGACATCGACGACGACATGGACCTCGATCTCGTCGTCGGCTCGCTCTATGGCGGCCATTACGACAAGCTCTACCGCAACGACGGAGACCATTTCACCGACGTCACCTACGAAGCGGGCGTCGCCGTCCACCAGGCGGCCACGGTCGGCTTCGCCGACTTCGACGAGGACGGCGACCTCGACCTCTTCGTCCACGGGTCCGACGTGCCGCAGGTGCACGTGTTCACGAACCGCGTCGGGAACAAGAACCACTGGGTCGAGCTGAAGCTCCAGGGCACGAGCTCGAACCGCGACGCCATCGGCGCCCGCGTCACGCTCGTCGCGGGCGGCGTCACGCAGATCCGCGACGTTCGCGGCTCGTGCGGCGGCGGCATCTCGGTCGACATGTGCTCGCGCGTCGTGCACTTCGGCCTGGCGCAGAACACGAGCATCGACTCGGTGAAGGTGCGCTGGGTCGAGGGGAGCGTCGCGGGCGCCGCGCCGGTCGAGACGATCACGGGGGTGGGCGCCGACGGCATCTACCGCGTCGTGCAGGGCAGCGGCGCCGCGACGAAGATCAAATAGCCGAGAGCGCGGCGCGTCGCGGTCGCTTCGCGACGGGTCGCGCTCCGCTCAGCTCTTCCGATCGCCGGCCGCGAGCATGACGCCGAGCACGCCGAGCAGGACGGCGCCCCCGAGCGCGACGCCCCCGGCGGTCGATTGCTGCTGCGCGACCGACGCGGCGAACTCGCGGTCCTGCTCCGCGCGCCAGCACGCGTCGCAGCGCGGCCCCATGTCCGTGATGTTGGCCGCGCTCTTCTGGATGGCCTTCCGACAGCCGCTGCACGCGACGGTGCCGTCGCGCGCCGCCTCGGCGATCGCGAGATCGGGCTGCCCTCGCAGCGCGCGGACGAGGCGCGACAGCTCCCAGGCGTCGAACCAGGTGCCGTGGTCGGCGCACACGTCGAGCTCGAGGCCGTGCGCCTTCACGCGATCGAGACCGACCTGACAGGTCGGACACCTCGGCGTCGCCGAGCGCGGCGGCGCCTGCGTCGCGCGGTTCTTCGCGGCTCGCGTCGCGAGATCGCCGAACACCTCGTGCGGCGAAGCGAGCACGCGCCGCGCACCCTCGTTGTCGATCCAAATGCCCCCGCAGCCGCCGCACCCGGCGAGCTCGACGTCGAGGACGCGCACGGCCGCGAGGCGCTTCTGACAATGAGGACACAGGCGCTGGGCGGTCGCCGCGTCGCCGACGACCTGCACCACCTGCTGGACGACCTGCACCGGCACCGGCACGGCCACCTCGCGCGCCGGGGCCGCGTTCACCGCCTGGCAGAACTTGCACGTCACCGTGCCCTCGGTCGCGTCGAGCGCGGCGCCGCAGTTGTCGCACTTCCTCATGCGCTCCAACCTATCCGCATCACGTCGCGCTGCCAACGCCGCGGCCTGGACGCGCGCGCCTCACTTCACCGCGGCGAGCGACGCGTCGAACGCGTCGCAGGCGTCCTTCACGCTGGGTCGTGCGCAATCCATTCCGAAGAGCCCGTCGCGCGGGCCGTACGCGGCGTCCCGCGCGTCCTCGCCGTTGCGTCCGGTGCTCTTCGGGTTCGACGCCCAGAACCGTCCGAGGCGAACGCACGCCGCGTGATCGACCTCGACCCCAGGCTGCGTGCAGGCGAGGTGCGCGTAATACATCGCCCGGTCCCAGTCCTTCGGCGGGTACGTCGAGCCCGCCGCGAGATCGGCGAGGCGATCGCAGGCGCGCTTCGAGTACTCGCCCATGCGCGGCCCCGCTTCGCTCTCGCGCGGGTGCATGTCCGGGCACGCGAGGTGATAGAGCGCGAGCGCGCGCGTCTCGTCCTTGTCGAGCCCGCGCCCCTCCTCGAGCCGACGTGCGAGCTCGTAACAGCCTTCGGCCTCCCCGTCTTCGCAGCCGAGGATCGCGAGATCGAGGCCCGCCGGATCCGCCTCGTCGAGATACCGAGCCGCGTGTCCGCACGTGCATTCTCCCGCGAGGCAGCCCTCGGTGAGCGAGGAGGCGAACGACGCCCGGATCTTCGCGACGTCGCTCGCCGGATAACGGTCTTTGTCGAGCATCATCCAGAGATCGTCGCAATCGTGGGTTTCTCTGCAGACGTCCTCGTAGAGCGTCGCGCGCTCGGCGGAGAGCTTCGGCTCCTCCTTCGGCTTCACGTCGCGCCGAAAATAGATTTGTTCGTTGCCCCAACAGGTCGAGTCTCCGGTGAGGCACGTCTGCCGCGCGTCGAGCATCGGCTTCGTCCACTCCGGCGTGGCCCTCTCACGGAAGCGGAGGATCCCGAGCCCCTCGGGCGCGCTCCTCGACGCGTAGAGGCGCGCGGTGCTGGTCGGCAATCGGTAGGAGAGGAACGCGGCCTTCGCGAGCGCGCACGCGTCGGCGTCGCCGAGCTCGCACGCGCGGCCGATCGCCGCGGTGTAGGCGCGCTCGTCTCGATCGGTGTCTTCGGCGATGGTCTTGATGAAGGGACGCGGGCGGCCGCGGTCGAGGCCACAGCCCGCCGTCGCGCCATAGCCGCGGTAGCGATCCGCCATGCGTCGGCACGCGTCGGCCTTCCCGGCGCTGCACGCGGCCTCGTCGGCGCTCCGAACCGCGGAGGGGGTCGCCTTGCGCGCGAGCTTCTTCGGGGTGAGCTCCGGCCAGCGCGCGCCGCTCGCCGAGGGCGCCTGCGCGGCGATCGCGCCCGCGTCGACGGCGGCCTGGGGCGCGGCGCTCCCGAGGGGCGGCGCGGTCGGCGGAGGATCCGCGCAGCTCGTCGCGGAGAGGAGGAGGGTCACGGCGAGGGCGCGCTTCATCGCAGGATCACCGTCGGGTGCTCGAGGCCATCGGGCCACGACGCGTCGATGACGACCGACGGATCGGGGGAGAAGCCCTCCCACCCGTCGCTGCCGAGCTCGAAGAACTGGAAGAGACGCGCCTCTCCGCGCCGGAGCGGGAAGATCGCCTGACCCCCATTCGGCGGATCCATCATGTTCTTGTCGGGCGACTTCGGCGTCACGAAGAGCTGCACGTCTTTGGGGCTCCCGGCGAGCTGACGAAGCCCCGAGAGCGGCATTCCACAGTGCACTTTGACGTATTCGCGCACGCGATAGACACGGCACCAGCGCGCGGTCGGGCTCCGTCGCGTGACCTCGATGGCGGGGGCCGTCTTCCATTCGTCGGCCGTCGGGAGATCGCTCTTGTCGGTCGGGATCATCTCCTTGGCGAGGGGGGGCAAATCGAAGCGTGTATTCGCGCCCTCGGGCGGCACCGCGGACGCCGACGACCTCGGCGCCGCGGACGCGCCGACGTGGGGCGCGGCGGTCGAATGGGCGTTGGGCGACGCGGTCGAATACGCATGGGGCGGCTCGCTCGGCGCGCCCGCGGCGACGGAGGCGCCGAAGAGCCGAACGACGACGGCGACGGCGGCGAGCCCCGCCGCGGTGAGGAGGAGGGGTCTCGTTCTCATAGGGTCTTCAAGAAGGCGACGAGCGCCCTCTTCTCCTCGGCGGAGAGGTGAGCGGTCTTGCCCATCCGATCGGCGTTCTTGTCGATGAGCTCTTCGAGCGAGTCGAAGCGGCCGTCGTGGAAATAAGGCGCCGAGCCGCCCACGAAGAGGAGCGAGGGAGTCTTGTACGCCGCGCCCTTCTCGGCGTGGAATCCGGGCAGGGGCGGCGCGTCGCCGAACGAGGCCGAGCTCCGGTTCGTGTAGTCGGTGTCCGGCGTGTGGCACGTCGAGCAAGCCGCCTTCTCGCTGAGGAAAATGGCTTTTCCCTTCTCCTCTTCGGCGTCGAGCGGGCGCTTGACGCGCGGAGGCGCGACGAGCTCGTCGCGCAGGAACTTCGTGAGATAGCCGGCGCGCGCCAGCTTCGGCCCGTCCGGCGAGTCGAGGCTCTGCCAGCGATGGAGGCCGAATCCCGCGACGAGCCTGCTGCCGAGATCCTTGCTCTCCCCGAGCCAGCCATAAGGGCCTTGGGCGCGCACGCGTCCGACCAGCATCGGCGTCTGGCGCGCGTAGCCGACGGCGTTCGGTCCGTCGACGTTCTTCGGCGTGAGCTCCGGCTGCTTCCATCGGTCGGCGAGGAACACCTCGTCGGCGGCGCCGCCGAAGAAGTTCGTGACCTTCTCCTCGAAGGCGACCTCGTGCCACACGTGGCCGTCGTCGCGGCCCTCGGGGTGGCAGCTTGCGCAGGCGAACCCGCCGCTGGTGACCGGGTCGGTCGCGTCGTAGAAGAGCGCCCTCCCCATGGCCTCCTCGCGGGTCGGCGCGACGTCGACGAGCTTTCGATAGAGCGGTGGTATCGCGTCGTACGTCCCTTCGCCGCGAGGCAAGGGGAGCGCCACGAGCTCGTCGGTCGACCGGCAGTGCACGAAGAGCGTCTGCTCGTCCGCGGAGAGCGCGAGCCCCGTCGGCGCCCCCCCCTTCGCGACGGCACCCACGAACGGATCGGCCTCTCGTCCGAGGGCGTAGCTGCGCAACGGCCCGAAGGTCGGATCGCTCATCAGCGCGTCGAGCTCGACGACGAGGTTCGTCCCCTCACTCGCGACGAGCAGGGTGTTCTCGCTCTTGCGGTAGATCGCGGCCCGCGGGCCCACGAACGATCGTCCGCCGCGCTCGAGCACGTCGCTCGCCGCGTCCCACCACGGCGGTGACGCCTGCCCCGCGGGCAGGATCGCCTCGATGAACTGCGCGCCGCCGCCCTGGCGCGTGCTCGCGAACGGCGCGCCCGTCGAGGCGACGACCACGTCGACCGCGGCGGTGCCGAACCAGGCGTCCTTGCCGATCGCGCCGAGCGCCTCGCGCGGGAAGTAGACGCGATCGCCGTCCGGGCTCGCGAGCGTCGTGTAGCCGAGCGACGCAGGGAGCTTGGTGCCGAGCGGAGAGCGCGACGGCGAGGCGGGGACCTCGAGCCGCCGAACGGCCGGCGAGCCCTCGCGGAGTCGGTCGATGCGCGTCACGGGCGCTCCGACCAGGTGTGAGACGAACGCGGTGTCGCCGGAGGGCAGGATGGTGACACCCCTCGGCTCGCGCGCCACGTCGACCGTCGAGAGCACCTTCGCCGCCGCGAGATCGACCACCGACACCTTGGCGCTCCACGCGCTCGTCACGACCGCGAGCGACTCGTCCGGGGACAGCGCGATCCCCCACGCGTCGGGCGGCAGCGCGATGCGCGCCTTCTCGGTGAGCCCGAGCTTGCCCGCCCGCTCCATCACGAGGAGCGCGCCGCCGCCGTCCGGCATCTCGCGGATCGTGACGAGCACGTGGTTCCCCGTCGCGAGGACCTGCGCCGGGCGGCCCGGCATCTCGGTGCGCTCGATGGGCGACGCGGCGTCGAGGGGGAGCGAGGCGGCTCGGACGCAGCTGTGATCTTCGTCCGCGAGGAACAGCGCGTCGTCGGACGGCGCTCGCGACAGGGTGCCTCCCTCGCGGCTCGCGGCGCGCGGCCCTACGACGGCGGCGCTCGTCGGCGCGGGGGCCGAGGTCGAGCCGCTCGCGGTCGGCGCCGGGGTGCCCCCGTTCGGCGAGCTGCACGCCGCGCCGAGCGCCGTCGCGATCGCGAGCGTGCTCGTGAGGAGGAGCCAGTTCATCGGGTGGACGCGCAGTCGAATCAAGCTCGCTCCCGTCGCGAAGGTCGCACGCCCGGATCCTAGGCCAGATCGGGGGGGTGCTCGTCAACGCCCGAGGAACGCGCGCCGCTTCCGAGGAGCGCGTGGATGTTGCGACGCAATGTCGTCGTGCGAGCCGAAACGGCGGCAATTTTCTGTTTTATGGTGGCGCGTTGCTGCGATGCAGCATATGGTGGAGCCCCAAGGAACCCATGCTCTACCAGCTGCACGAGCTCCAGCGATCCTTCCTCACCCCCATGGCCGCCTTCGCCGACTTCGGCGCGCGCGCGTTCGGCGAAGCGCCGCTCTCGCTCCTGCCGTTCGCAGAGCGGATCTCGGCGGGCTACGAGCTACTTTACCGCCTGGGCAAAGAGTACGAGAAGCCGGCGTTCGGCATCGACACCGTGGAGGTCGACGGCGTCGTCGCCCGCGTCACCGAGCGGGTCGTCGCCGAGGAGGCCTTCTGCCGCCTCGTGCGTTTCGAGCGGGCGTTGCCGCCCGATCGCGCCCCCGATCCGAAGGTCCTGCTCGTCGCTCCGCTCTCCGGACACCACGCGACGCTCCTCCGCGACACGGTCCGCACGCTCCTCGGCGCTCACGACGTCTACGTCACCGACTGGATCGACGCCCGCATGGTCCCGGTGTCGAAGGGCGCGTTCCAGCTCGACGACTACGTCGCCTACGTGATGCGCTTCATGCGGCTCCTCGGCCCCGACCTGCACGTGATCGCCGTGTGTCAGCCGACGGTGCCGGTGCTCGGCGCCGTCTCGCTCATGGCGGCGGCGGGCGACCCGATGTTGCCGCGCAGCATGACCCTGATGGGGGGGCCGGTCGACACGCGCAAGAGCCCCACGGCGGTGAACGATCTCGCGACCGAGAAGCCGTACGAGTGGTTCGAGCGCACGGTGATCTGCACGGTGCCGCGCAAGTATCCGGGCCACGAGCGCCGGGTGTACCCGGGGTTCCTCCAGCTCGGCGGCTTCGTGGCGATGAACCCGACCAAGCACCTCACCGCGCACTGGGACTTCTACCTCGACCTCGTCAAGGGCGACGGCGAGACCGCCGAAGCGCATCGGAAGTTCTACGACGAGTACAACGCCGTGCTCGACATGACCGCCGAGTACTACCTCGACACGATCAAGACGGTCTTCCAAGAGCACGCGCTGCCGCGGGGCGTGTGGCACGTCGGCGGCGCGCGGGTCGCCCCCGAGCGCATCGCGGGCGTCGCGCTGCTCACGATCGAGGGCGAGCTCGACGACATCTCGGGGAGCGGTCAGACGCACGTCGCGCACGAGCTCTGTTCGGGCATCGACCCCGATCGAAAGGAGCGCTTCACCGCGCCCGCGTGCGGCCACTACGGCATCTTCAGCGGACGCCGCTGGCGCGAGACGATCTATCCGAAGGTCCACGCCTTCCTCCGCTCGGCTGCGGCGAACGCACCCGTCGCCGCTGCGGCGGCCTCCGACGAGAGCGCTGCGGCGCACGGCGAGGCCGCGGCCGAGGCCGCTTTGGCGCGGGAGGAGAGCGCTGCGGCGCAGGGCGAGACCGCTGCGGCGCAAGGCGCGCCTGCGCTGGCGCAAGCGGCGCCGGCGCCGCGCGAGGAGCGACGCAAGGCTCGCCGGCGCTGACGACGGGCGCGCCGCCCTCCCCCGGAGCGTCTCCGGGTCAGTCGAGGCGCGCGGCGATCCGATCGACGATGGCGCCGAGGGCGCTTCCGTCGGCGGCACGGAACGCGTGATCGATCCGTCCGAGCTCGAGCATCGCGACGGCGCGCCCGCCGGCGAAGATGGGCACCATCGCGACGCCCAAGACCTCCCCGCTCCGGCCCCCGAGCCGCGAAGCCGCGACGCGGAACGCGTGGTGCGTCCGCACGTCCCCGAGGGCGATGCGCCCCGTTCGCGCCACGGCGAGCATGAGGTCGTTCGGTAGGAGCGGCGCGCCGATGCGTCCGCTCGCGCCTCGGCCGAGCGCGTGCCTCGTGACCGGGGTCTCGCGATCCGTCTCGAAGGCGTGCACGAAGCCGAAGTCCGCGCCGAGGCGCCCCGCCGCCACCGAAAGGCCGAGCGCGAGCGGCTCGTGCGAGCCCTCCGAGAGCCGCAGCAGCGCCTCCACCGCGAGCAGCGGCCGCATGCGCTCGAGCCTCCGCGCGCGCTCGAACGCCGACTCGTCCGCGACGCGGACCTCTCTCAGCTCGGTGAGGGGCCTCCACGCCGGCGTCTTGTCGTGCCGCACCCAACTCTGTCGCGACAACCCGCGCTGCGCCGAGCGGACGAGCGACGTCGTCGACAGCGGGCCTTCGGTCCGAAAGCCGTTCGAGACCAGCCAGAGGGGAGGGGGCTTCGGGCGATCGCCGGGGGGCGTCCACGTGCGGAGGTGCATGCCGCGAATTGTTCCGGCCCGCGCGCTCCACGGACAACTAACGGGGCTGGCGGCCGCCACGCCGAGATCCCCGCCCGCCACCCGCGCCTTTGTAGGCGCCCCCCTACAAGACTGGATCCGGATGGACCCATTGCGCTGGAAAAGCGGGGAAAACCAGGCCGAATCGGCGAGGGTGGTCTCGTGTGGGACGTTGGCACTCGAGGTGCAATGTGGGTCGTCGTGGCGCGCAACGGAGCGCGTCGACGAACGGAGACATGAACCATGAAGATCTCGATGCTCGCCGGTCTCGCTCTCTCGCTGGTGGTGGTCGGCACGGGCTGCAGCTCGTCGGTCGTTCGCACGGCGGCTACGCCCACCGAAAAGCTCGCAGCGACCGAGTCCGTGGCCGCGGCGCCGCGGCTCGACGCACGCCTCCTCCCCGGTGAGTACGAGGTCGTCTACAGCGCGCCCGAGGCGTCGCACGCCGTGTCCGGCCCGATCACCATCCCGACCACGCACCCGGAGGCCGCCTCGAAGAAGGGCAAGCTCCTCCTCGGCGACGTCCACACGCTCTCGATGCAGTGATCGACCGAGCGCCGGGCCGCTCGCGAGGTCCGCGCTCAGGTCTTGATGCCGTGCCGTTTCAACAGGTCGATGAGATGCGAGCGATCGATGCGAGCCTCGCGTGCCGCGCGTGAGACGTTGCCCTCCGCGCGAGCGAGCAGTCCCTCGAAATACCGCGTCTCGAATGCTTCCAGCAGCGTCGCCCTGGCCTCTTTGTAGCCGAGCGACAAGAGCGGGACGAACAGGTCGTCGAAGCCCGCGCGCGTCGTCACGGCGCGGCTGATGTCCCGATCGATCGCCGGCGCCTCCCCCGTCGCGATGGTCGCCTCCACGAGGTTGCGCAGCTCCCGCACGTTGCCCGGCCAATGGTGCGCCGACAGCGCGTCGAGCGCGCCCGGCTTGAAGAGCGCCTCGAGCGGACCGTCGTGCCCGCTCTCGCGCGCGAAGTGCTCCACCAAGAGCGGGATGTCGTCCGCGCGCTCGCGGAGCGCCGGCACCTTCAGCGTCGCCACCGCCACGCGATAGTAGAGATCGAGCCGAAACGTGCCCGCGTTCACCTCGGCGCGCAGATCGCGGTGCGTCGCGGAGATCACGCGCACGTCGACCGGGATGTCCGTGCGGCCGCCGAGCCTGCGAAAGCGCCTCCGCTCGAGCACGCCGAGCAGCGTCGGCTGGATGTGGACCGGCAGCTCTCCGAGCTCGTCGAGGAACACGGTGCCGCCGCGCGCGCTCTCGAACGCGCCGATGTGCGTCCTGTCCGCGCCCGTGAAGGCGCCGCGCTCGTGTCCGAAGAGCTCACTCGCGACGAGGTTCGGCGAGAGCGAGCCGCAATCGACCGTCACGAACGGCTGGCCCGCCCGCGGCCCGAGATCGTGCAGCGCCCGCGCGATGACCTCTTTGCCCGTGCCCGACTCGCCGATGAGGAGGACCGCCGCCGTGGTCGGCGCGAGCTTCTCGATCTGGGCCATCAGTCGCCGCATGATCGGCGTGCGCCCGCGCAGGCCGCCGAGCTTCTCCTCGGTGGAGAGCTCGAGCGCCACGTCCTCGCCGTCCGAGATGCGGAGCGTGCTGCTCCCCATGCGCACGTACGATCCCGCGGGGAGGACCCCGCGCTCGATCCGGACGGCGCCGACGAACGTCCCGTTGGTCGAGCCGTGATCCACGATCGCGACGCCGCCGGACGCGTGGCGCGAGACGTCCGCGTGGTAGCGCGAGACGGTCGGGTCCGCGAGCATCAGATCGTTGCCCTCGGCGGTGCCGATCGTGAAGGTCTCGCGCTCGGCGGTGACGGCCTTCCCCGCCTCGGGGCCCTCCGTCACGTCCACGCGGATCGAGCGGACGGGCAGGGCCCACGAGGGCTGCGATCGCACGGTCGGCTCGGACGCCACGCGCCCAAAGTACCACGGCGCGCCGCCGCGAGCGCGCCGGGTTCTTACTTCGCGAGGCGAGGCGCGATCCGCTCGATCAACGCCGAGACGACCGGCCGGTAGCCGTAGTCGGGCTGCGCCGGGTTCGTCACGTTCGTCGGACAGATCGACGCGGCGATGCCCTGGCCAGCGCCCGCTTGCAGCACCGAGAGCTCGCGCAGGCCCGGGTACGCCTTGCCCTTCACCTGGGGCTCGCCCCCCGAGCTGCACACCGGGTTGTCGCCTTCGACCCCCGGCTTGCAGTCGTTGCCCTCGGGGGCGGCGACCGGCAGATCGAAGATGCAAGCGTATTGCAGATCGTTCGGCGCGGTCGTGTCGATCGAGCGGTCGCCACCATTGGCCTGGCTCGCGTCGACGCCGCGCTTTCGGAAGTCCTCCTTCATGATGGGAGCGCTCGGCTCGACGTGGCCGTCGGGGCTCCCGACGTACGTCGGGAAGAACCCGTTCGCCGCGAGCTCGTCGTAGGACGAGAGGCCTTGGGCCGGGTGCGCCGGATCGCGCAAAACCGCGGCGGGCGGCACGCCGAGGATGCCCACCATGAAGACGAGCCCCGGATCCCGAGGCGCGACGCCCATGCCGGTCAGGTCCGTGTAGAGCGGATTCGCGACGGGCGAAGCGCTCGACGTCGCGTCCAAGTCGGCGCGCGTCGGATCGATCATCGGCGACCAGAGCGACTTGTAACGAGCGACGGGATAGAGCAGGTCGACGCCGTAGCGCTGCTTCTGGTGGAAGCACCGGAGATTCACCGAGTCCTCCGTGGCCGAGAGCTTCGGCGTGGCGCAGACGGGATCGGCCGAACAGCCGGACGGCGGTGCGAGGCCGCAGCTGTAGCAGCACGGGTCGTTGGGGCTCGTGGCGCAGACGCTCGCGCCGCGGAAGAAGGGCGCGACGTTCAATACCGCGTAGTCCTGGGGGCCGGAGAGGTTGATCGAGCAATCGTTCTCGTCACTCAACATGACGACGGCGACGAGCGAGTCGGGGCGCAGGAATTGGGCGCGCTCTTGGAGGAGCGTCTGGTCGACCCCCGACGGCTTGACCGGCGGGATGCCTCCCGAGCCTTTGTCGAGCGTCGCGTACGGGGTGGGATCGACGAGGAAGCGCAGGACGCTCTCGAGCTGTTGCTCGTAGCCACAGCCCTTTTGCCCCGTCCCGATCACCAGCTGGGTGAGCTCCGTGGTGAGCTCGTTCGGGTCGGTGATGCCTCCGCGCTGGTTCGCCGGATCCCAGGCGAGATAGCCATTCGTCAGGTGGGGCGCTCCGGCGCTCCGGGTGATCAAATGACCATGATCGTCGTTGTTGCGCGTCGTGTCGCTCTCGGCGCATTGGTCCGCGCCGTCGGAGCCGAGGCTCGAGTCGATGATGCCGATGTTCATGTCCACGATAGGGCGGAATTGCCGGTTCGATCCGGGAGGGCAGGGATCGAGCGGCGACGCCGGCGCCATCACGACGAGCCCCGTGGCGTCGAGGCAGACGGGGTTGGTGAGGCGCGCGACGAGATCGGGGATCGCCGCCGCCAAGATCTGCTGTTTGTCCGCCATCGAGGACGAGTTGTCGATCGCGAGCAGGAGGTCGACCTTGTCGACGGTCGGGTGACCGATCGGGGCCGTCGTGGAGCCGCCGGCGCCGACTCCGCCCACGCCCGCGCTGCCCCCCGAGCCCGTCGCGCCGCCGACCACCACCGCGTTCGAGCAACCGAGGCTGCAAGCCGCCGCGACCGACGCCGCGATCGACGCTGCGATCGACGCCGCGTAGACGGAGCGACGAGCGGCGCGCGCGCGGCGCGGCCCATTCGTCGATGCGATCGCCCCGGTGCGGCCGCGACCGAGGGGAGCCAACCACGTACGCAAGGAGCTCGCCATCGAAGACCTCGTCCGGGACCGTCCGTGAAAACCACGAACGGGTTCGCCCCGCATCCCTCTCTGTGGCGGGAGCGCCCCGCATCCATCATCGAAAGTGTCATTCCCATCGGAAAATGGGAAACGCGACAGGCGACGCGCGTCGGTCAGCCGATGATCATCGACTCGTGGAGGAGTCGCCCCTCTTTGAAGCGACGCAGGCTCCACCGCGAGAAGAGCGGCAGGTCGGTCCCTCGGGCCACGTGCTCGGCGAGCAGCTTGCCCATCACCGGCGCCATCATGAAGCCGTGCCCCATGAAGCCCGAGACTTGGAAGAACTCGTCGACCTCGTCGACCTGTCCGACGATCGGGTTCGCGTCCGGCGTGAGATCGTAGCAGCCCGCCCACTGCCGCAGGATCTTCACGGCGCCGAGGATCGGGCACGCTTTCACGACGGCGCTCGCGTAGAGCGAGAGGAACTTGTGCGAAGAGCGCATGTCGAGGCCGTCCGGGACGTCGTGATTGCCAATCCCGCCGACGATCTCGCCGCGCGTCGATTGGGAGAAATAGAGGCCATTGGAGAGATCGGCCACGAGCGGGCCCAGCCAGGGCTTGAGCGGCTCGCTCGAGCAAATCTCGTGACGGTGAGGCCGATTGGGGAGCTCGACGCCGAGCATGCGGGCGATCTGCGGGCTCCACGCGCCCGCGGCGTTGATGACGCGGCTCGTGCGGATCTTCCCCTTCGACGTGACGACCGCGTCGATGCGCTTGTTCGTCGTCTCGAACCCGAGGACCTCGCAGAAGGGTTGGATGTCGACGCCCAGCTCGCGGGCCTTGTTCGCGTAGCCCCACACGAACGGCCACGGAAAGACCACCGCGTCGTCCGGGTTGAAGCTCGCCGCGACCACCCCGTCGACCGAAAGCTCCGGCACGATCTCGCGCGCCTCACGCGGCGTGAGCATGCGCGTCGGGTAGCCGCAGCCGTTCTGCACCGCGACGCTCTTCTCCAGGTTCTCCCGGCCCGCCTCGCTCCGAACGAGGAACAAATAGCCCCCCTGACGGAACCAGACGTTGATGCCCATCTCGCTCGCGAACTCCTTGCAGAGACGGAGGCTCTCCTGCATGAGCCGCACGTTCTCCTCGGTGGAGAACTGCGCGCGCACGCCGCCGCCGTTGCGACCGCTCGCGCCGCTGCAGAGGTAGCCCTTGTCGACCACCGTGACCTTCGTGAGCCCGTGGTCGTGCGCCAGGTGATAGGCGGTCGCGAGGCCCATGATCCCAGCCCCGACGACGACGACGTCCGCTTCGGTTCGCATCTCTCGCCTCTACGATCGCTTCATGATGCCACGAGAAGCGGCGATGACCGCGTCGTGCAGCGCCCCATTCGTCACTGCGATGCCGCGATCGAGCGGGAGGGATGCCTCGCGGTAGTCGATCGAGGCGCCCTCGAGATCCGTGAACCGCCCGCCGGCGGCGTGCAGGATCGCGGCGGGCGCACACGCGTCCCACTTCTTCGCGCCCCGTGTGGGGTGGACGTAGAGGTCCGCGTCGCCGGTCACGACGCGCGCGACCTTCAGCCCCACCGAGCCGACCGACACTTGGTTCGTGATCCCGAGCTTCTCCAGGATCGGCACGAGCTTCTGCGACCGGTGCGAGCGCGAGACGACGGCGCGCGCCTTCGACGGGTCGGAGAGGCTCGTGACGTGGAGCGGCTCGACCGCGCCGTCGCCGCGGTCGCGGAACGCGCCGAGCCCGACGCGGCCGAAGAGGGTGTGTCCGAGCACCGGGATCGCCACGACCCCGACCGTCGCCACGCCGCGCTCGGCGAGGCCGATCATCACCGCGAACTCGCCGTTCTTGTCCGCGAACTCGCGCGTGCCGTCGACGGGATCGACGAAGAAGACGCGCTCGTGCGCGACGAGCCGCGCGAGCTCTCCGGGATCCTCCGGCGCGCTCTCTTCGGCGACGATCGCGGCCTCGGGGAACGCCTCGGTGAGCGCGCGGGTGATGAGATCGTTCGCCTCGCGGTCGGCCCGCGTGACGGGATCGGCGGGCCCCTTCATCTCGACGGCGAAGTCGGTCGCGTACACCTCCATCACGAGGAGGCTCGCGCGCGCCGCGATGTCCGACAGCACGCGGAGCTCGCGATCGTGGAGGCGCGGATCGCCGCCCCCGCCGGCGTCGTCTCCGCCCGTCATTCGCCGGTCACCCCGACGCGCGCGAGCTCGTTCATCATGCGCTGCATGATGCTGTCGACGATGTACGGCGGCATCCGGCCGGCCTCGCGGACGAGCTGATCGAGCTGGGCGCACGATCGGGGCCCGAGCACCGCGCTCGAGACCTGCGCGTTCTCGAGGACGAAGCGCACGGCGGCGGCGCGCATCGAGAGGATGGGGCCGCCGAGGATCGAGCGCAGCACCGAGACCTGCTCGACGCGCTTCTTCAGATCGTCCGGGTTCCAGCGCTCGGCGCGGTGATCCGGCGGGTAGAACTCGCGCTCCGCGCTCCAGTGCCCGGAGAGCAGCCCGTGCGCGAGCACGCTCCGCGCGAGCAGCCCGACCCCCGTCTCCGCGATCTTCGGCGCGAGCTTGTGGACGTCGCCGTAGAAGGTGAGGTTGTAGGGGAGCTCGAGGACCTGCGCGCCCCGCTCGAGCGCCTTCTCCGCGACGGCGACGGAGCCCGCCGACACGCCCCACGCCTTGATGCGGCCTTGGCCCATCAGATCTTCGAGGACGGTGAACGGCTCGTCCTGCTTCAGCGAATAGACCGACGGGTTGTGCAGCAGCACGACGTCGACCGGGGTTCGCGCGAGCCGCTCCTGCGCCATGTCGAACGACATGTAGAGGAACGACGCGTCGAACTGCTTCTGTGGGAAGCCGGAGGTGTTCGTCCCGATCTTCGTGACGACCGCGGTCTTGCCCACGGGCAGGCGCTTGCCGAGCTTCTTCTCCATCGCGCCCGCGCCGTAGACGCCGGCCGTGTCGAAGAGGGTGATGCCGATCTGCACGGCGCGATCGATCACGCGGTCGATCTCCGCGTCGGTCACGGGCCCGTAGGCGTCGCCGGAGAGGCCCCACGTTCCGAGGCCGAGCTCCGACACCTCGATGCCGGTCTTTCCGAGCGTGCGCTTCCTCACGGCACGAGGTTCTAGTGCTCCCGGCGTCGCGATTCAATCCGAGCGGTCGGGCGAGGCGCTCCGGGCCGGCTTCGGCTAGGCTCTTCGCCCATGAGCACCTCCGCCATCGGTGAGCCCCGCCCGGACGACGTCTCGGAAGCGCGCGCGGCCTACGACTTCGTCGCCGCCATCCTCCGCGAAGCGCCGCTGAGACGCCCCACGAGCGCCGACGAGCGACGCGCGCACGAGATCACCCTCGAGGCGTACCGATCGCTCGGCCTCGAGGCGGCGCTCGAGCCCTTCGAGTGGAACGAGAACCTCTACGCGACGATCGCGCTGCACTTCGGCGTGGCGACCGCCGCGTCGCTGCTCTCGAAGCGCGCCCCGAGGCTCGCGCTCGCGCTACACCTGCTCGCCGCCGGATCGTACGCCCTCGACTCGGCGCGCGCGGCGTTCGTGCTGCGCCGCCTCTTGCCCTTCAAGTCTTCGCAGAACGTCGTCGCGACGCTCCCGGCGCGCGGCGAGCGCAAGCTCCGCATCGTGTTCGCCGCGCACGCGGACGCGGCCTTCACCGGCCTCGTGTTCGAGCCCGCGTTCGTCCGTCGCTTCGCGTCGAAGAGCGGGCCGCTGAAGAAGGCGATGCGGGTCTCGACCGGTGCGGCCGCCGCGCTCGCGCTGGTCGACGCGCTCGCCATCGCGGGCAGGGAGGGACCCTGGCTCTCCGCGGCGCGCGCCGCCCTCTCCTTCCCGCCGCTCGTCGCGTTCGGTCTCAACGCCGACGTGACGATCCGCGATCGGATCGTGCCTGGCGCGTGCGACAACCTCTCCGGCGTGGCCGGCGGCTGGCTGCTCGCGAAGCGCTTCCTGGCCCGCCGGCCCGAGGGCGTCGAGCTCGTCTTCGTGACGACCGGCTGCGAGGAGTCGGGGCTCGGAGGGTCGCAGGCGCTGCTCGAGGCCCACCGCGGCGAGTGGTCCAAGTCGGACACGGTCGTGATCGTCATCGACGGCTTGAGCGGCGGCAAGCTCCACACGTTCCGCGAGGGCGAGGTCTTCTCGATCGACGTGGCGTCCTCGATGGAGGGCGTCATCGCGCGCGTGCGCGCCGCCGAGCCGCGCTTCGCCGACGTGACGCCGTTCGACATCCCCGTCGGCGGCACGGACATCGTCCCGTTCGCGCGCGCTGGGTACGAGGGCATCAGCATCGGTCGCGTCGACCCCGAGCTCCACACGCCGCGCAACTACCACCTCCCGAGCGACACGCTCGAGGCGATGGACACCGGTGAGATCATCGAGAGCATCGACTTCGTCGAGGCCCTCGTGTGGGAGATCGCGCGCTCGCGCGCATGACGTCGCATGAGGCGCTCGACGACCGTGGGCGCGCTGGCGCTCTGGCTGCTCGCGTTGGCCGCGGGGTGCGAGAAGCCGAAGCCCGAGGCGCTCGCGCTCGATCCGACCACGCCGGCGGCCACCACGAACGCCGCGCGCCCCGTGGCCGCCCCCTCGCTGTCGGATCGGATATCGCGTCCGGCGGCGCCCCGTGTCGTCGCCATCGGCGACCTCCACGGCGATCTCGGATCGGCGAAGCGGGCGCTCCGGCTCGCCGGCGCGATCGACGACGCGGGGACGTGGATAGGCAAGGACCTCACCGTCGTCCAGCTCGGTGACGAGATCGATCGCGGCGACGACGATCGAAAGATCCTCGATCTGTTCACGACGCTCGCCGCGGAGGCGAAGAAGGCGGGCGCCGAGCTCATCCCGCTCGACGGCAACCACGAGCTCATGAACGCGGCCCTCGATTTTCGCTACGTGACGAGCGGGGGCTTCGCCGCGTTCGCCGACGTCACGCCGAAGGACGGGGACGTCGCCGCGCGCGTCGCCCAGGTCGACGAGCGCGCCCGTGGTCGCGCCGCCGCGTTCGCGCCCGGCGGACCCTACGCGAAGATGCTCGCCGAGCGCCCGATCGTGGTGAAGGTCGGCGACACGATCTTCGTCCACGGCGGCGTGCTGCCGAAGCACGTCGCTTACGGCCTCGACAAGATGAACGACGAGGTGCACGCGTGGCTGCTCGGTAAGGACCCGAGCCCGCCTGCGGTCGTCGTCGCGGAGGACGGGCCCGTGTGGACGCGCCTCTACTCCGCGGCCCCCGGCAAGGAGGAGTGCGCCGTCCTCGCGGAGGCGCTCGGCGCGCTCGGCGCGAAGCGGATGGTCGTCGGTCACACCGTTCAGCGAGACGGCATCAACGCAGCGTGCGACGGCAAGATCTGGCGCGCGGACGTCGGGCTCTCGAGCTTCTACCACGGGCCGATCCAGGCGCTCGAGATCAAGGGCGACGCCGTCACGGTCCTGCGCGAGGGGTCGTGAAGGCGGGGCGGCGCGCGGCGGCGGCCGTCCGCGCGGCGGTGCTCTCGTCGCTGATGACGAGCGTCGCGTGCGCCGGTCCGCGCGATCGCGGCGCGCCCTCGTCGAGCGCGTCGACCGCTGCCTCGGCGCCGACAGCGGCCGTCTCTTCGGCGACGGTGAGCTCCTCCGCGCCGGCAAGATCCTCCGCGCCGGCGACGAGCGCCTCCTCCGCGATCGACGCGACGAGCGGCGCCTCCGCGTCCTACGCGTCCGGCACCGACGTGTCCGCCTCCGGCGAGATCGACGTCGGCGCGCTCCGCAAGGCCCATCGCGACCGCATCGCGAAGGACGGCTCGCCCGTGACGATCGTGCGCGGCGACACCGCCCTCGCGCTCGGCGAGAAGATCTGCGACGCGGTCGTGCCGAAGCGGCCGCCCGAGACGCCGATCCTCCTGAAGCCCAACATCTGCGGCTTCGACGCGATGCGGGACGCGAGCTCCAACGGCGGCGACGATGGGGTGCGGGGGCGGACCACCGATCCCGAGTTCGTGCGCGGTGTGATTCAGTGTCTGAAGAAGCAAGGATACAAACGAATCATCGTCGCAGAAGGGTGCAGCCTCAATCACCAGGGCTTCCAGAAGCTCGTGACGATGAGCGGCTACCTCGCCATGACGCAGGCGGAGCAGGTCCCGCTCGTCGCCATGGACGATGACGGCACCTACGACGTCGAGGGCGAGACCCCGGGCAAGCCCGTCCGCGTGAAGGGCATCGACGACACACCCGTGCCGAACCTGCTCCTGCCGAAGGTGCTCGTCGAGCACCTCGAGCACGGGCTCTTCATCTCCCTGCCCAAGGTGAAGGTGCACCGCTACAGCGTCGTGTCGCTCTCGGTGAAGGGCATGCAAGGGATCGTCATGACCCGCGACGCGTCACCCGCGCATCAGCAGAAATGGCGGATGCACAAGGAGCTCAACGCGTACCTGAAGACCGGAAAGAGCCAGGTGCCGGACGATCGCGCGGGCTACGTCGCGTCCCTCGAGGCCTTCTCCGAGCGGATGGCTGCCGTGCTCGAGATCGCGGCGCCCGACGTGGTCCTGGCGGACGGCGCGCCGGCGGAGGGGGGCAACGGGTTCGGCAAGCTCGTCCCGTACGCGGAGAAGTTCGCGCTCGGGGGGACGAACCCGATCGCCGTCGACAAGGTCGGCGCTCAGCTCCTCGGGCTCTACGACAGCGACAAGCTCGCGCTGGGGCTCCGCGGTCACAAGACCTCGCCCCTCATCGAGGCCGCGGCGAAGCGCTTCGGCCTGGATCTCGGCCGCGTGCAGGTCACCGGTGACGGCGCGAGCCTGCTCGACGGACCGCGACCGGTGCACTTCGAGGCGATCGCGCCGTTCTCGATCGACTTCGTGCCGCCGAAGCCGCGCTAGCGCGCCGATGCGTCGTCCTCAGCGGCTCGCGAAGTCGTCGGTCGCCCGTACGAGGGCGTCGAGCGTGCCCGGCTCCATCGCCGCGTGGCCCGCGTCGGGGACGACGACGAGGTTCGCCTCCGGCCACGCGGCCTTGAGGTCCCAGGCGCTCTTCATCGGACAGACGACGTCGTAGCGACCCTGCACGATCACGCCGGGGATGTGGCGGATCTTGCCGATCTCGTCGAGGAGCTTCGTCTCCACGTCGAAGAACCCCTTGTTCACGAAGTAGTGGCACTCGATGCGCGCGAACGCGAGCGCGAAGGCGTCGCCCCCCATCTTCTTGACGAGCTCCGGGTCGACGAAGAGCGAGCTCGTGCTGCCCTCCCACGTGCTCCAGGCCTTCGCTGCTGCGAGCGCGACCGCGGGGTCGGGGCTCGTCAGCCGCGCGTGATAAGCCGACAGGAAATCACCGCGCTCGCCCTCGGGGATCGCGGCGACGTACGCCTGCCACGCGTCGGGGAAGAGGCGGCTCGCGCCCTCCTGGTAGAACCAGTCGATCTCCCACTTACGCAGCAGGAAGATCCCGCGCAGCACGAGCTCGGTCACGCGCTCCGGATGCGCCTCGGCGTATGCGAGCGAGAGCGTCGAGCCCCACGATCCACCGAAGACCTGCCAGCGTTCGATGCCGAGCTTCTCGCGCAGCGCCTCCATGTCGCGGACGAGGTGCCACGTCGTGTTGTCCTCGAGCGAGGCGTGAGGCGTGCTCTTGCCGCAGCCGCGCTGGTCGAAGAGCACGATGCGGTACCTCTTCGGATCGAAGAACCGCCGCTGCCGCGCGTCGGTGCCGCCGCCTGGACCTCCGTGCACGAAGACGACGGGCTTGCCGCTCGGGTTGCCGGACTGCTCGTAGTAGATCGAGTGGATCTCGGAGACCGCGAGGTGTCCTTGATCGTAGGGCTCGATGGGCGGGTAGAAGGTCCTCTTCTCGCGGGTCATGGCGGAGCGACCCTAGCACGGCGCGCCCGCACCGCGCTCTTCGGGGCTCAGCGCAGCTTCGCGAAGAACCAGTAGTGCATCGACGAGAACGGCGCCGCGCCGTTGCCCGTCTGGACGCGGATGGCGGTGCGGGCGCTCGCGCGCTCCGCGGGGATCGTCACCTCGACCTCGTTCCACGCGCCGACCGGGACCTCGATCGTGCCGATCGCGACGTCGTCCGCCAGCACCTCGAACGTCGTCGGCTCTTCGGTCGCGACGCGCATCACCATCCGCGCCGGCTGCTCCGGCTCGAGGTCGACGGTGAACCTGTCGACGACGCGCTTCGTGCGCGCCCCGTCGGCGATCTCGCGGCCCTCTTCGTCCCACGTCGAGAGGACCTGATCCTCGGCTTCGCTCGAGGGCCCGACGACGAACTTGTGCTCCTCTTCGGAGATCAGATCGGCGACGTCGACCTCGGCGACGAGAGGATCCTTGTGCTCGGCGATCGTGGGGAGCGCGCCGCGCCCGAGCACGTCGTACCTCGCCTCGTACGCCACCTTGCTCGCGCCTCCGAGGATCGACTGATCCGTGACCGTCGCGCGCGTGAGCTCCTTGCCGAGCACCTCGTCGACCGCCATCCACTGCGGGTAGACGATGAAGTGCGTCGGGAGATCCTCCGGGTGGAGGCGCTCGTAGTGCTCGTAGCGCGAGCCCGCGCCCGCGACCCAGTACTTCGCCTCGCTCTCGGTCGTGAGTCCGACCACGTCGAAGGTCCTGCGCCCGGAGAAGTAGGCGATGGCCCCGGTGTCGTTCACGCCGATGCGCGCGGTCGCGGGCAGGTTCTCCGCGGCCCACATGCCGAGCGTGACCTGCTGGTGATCGATCGCGCGCGCGCTCGTCGCCAGGTCCGAGATCGTCCACGACAGCTTCGCGCCGAGCGCGCCGGCGAAGATCGCGGGCACGATCGGCGCGAGGTGCTCGGCCCCCTTCGCGACGCGCTCGAGGAGCCCGCCGAGCTCCTTGCCGAGGCACGCGACGAGCACGAACCAGCCCGGCGCGAACGGCCAGATGTAGCGGACGCGATTCCACAGGATCGTGGAGAACGTGCACGGCATCAGCGTGCCCAGGACGAGCGCGAGGACCGCGAGGGCTCGCGCGGTGGTCTTTCGGCGCAGGACGCTCGCGAAGAGCGCGAGCAGGCCCGCGGCGAACACGTAGTGAGAGCCCTCGGGGAGGAAGATCGCCGTGTAGCTGCCGCCTGCGAGCAGCTCCGTGAGGAGCATCTTCACGTTCGACTCGACGGCCGCGACGAGGCGCGCGCCGTGCACGTACGGGTTGCCCACGTACCACTTCACCATCGCCGTCGTGGACCGAGCGTGGCCCGTCTCGACGAGGTTGAGCAGCGGGACGAAGGCGGCGCCCGCGAGGGGAACGAGGGCCGGGGCGCGCGAGCCCGCAGCCCTCACGACGCCGGACCATCGCGAGGCCGCTTCGGAGCCGCCGATCGCGAGCGCGCCGAACGCGATGATCGACGCCATCGCGCCCTCCGGACGCAGGAGCGGCGCGACCGCCCCCATCATCCCGACGCCGATCGCGGCGCGCACCGTGCGATCGTGCGGGTGCGCCTCGAGGTACTCCGCGGCGACGCGCATCGTCCGCACGAGCGCCCACGTGAAGGCGATGGTCTCCATCCCGCTCCAGGCGAACCACGTGAACGCGCCGAAGAGCACGCACATCGCGCCCGTCGCGATCGCGGCCGCCCGCCCCGCGAGCGGCTCGGTGAGGCGCGCCGTCTCGAGCGTCACCCCGGCGTGGAAGAGCGTGCCCCAGCCCCACGCCGCGTAGACGAGGTGGAGGCCGTGGAGGCCGAGCGCGTGGAACGGCGAGAGCAGCAGCGGCCACAAGAAGCTCGTCGCGCCGCTCGAGTAGCCGCTCCCGTCGTTGAACGTGAACGGGTGGCCCTCGGCGAACCGGCGCGCGTACTGCAGGTGGATGAACGAGTCGTCGAGCGGCAGCGCAGGCCTGCCCGCGCGCGCGAGGATCGCGCGGATGGCGATGAACGCGAGCACCGAGCTCAGCGCGAGGGGAAAGAGATAGGGGCGCGCGCGCCGCAGCGCTCCCTCGCCGAGGTCCTTCGCCGTCTCACCGATGCTCATCTTCGTTTCCCACGGAGGCCGCACAGTGTACACACGCGAGCCTTCTGTCCATGAGCTTCCGACCGAGGCCCCATCATCCGTACGCGCACGCCGCGCGGCTCCCCGAGGGCGACGAGCCCGTGACGATCGAGAGCCTCGTCGGCGGCGCGGGCCCGATCGAGATCGAGATCGGCCCGGGCCGCGGCGGCTTTCTCTTCGAGCGATGCGCGGCGGCGCCGGAGGTGCGGATGCTGGGGCTCGAGATCCGCATGAAATGGGCCCACCTCGTCGACCAGCGCCTCGAGAAGGCGGGGCTCCGCCCCCGCGCGCGCGTCCTCGCCGAGGACGCGAAGACCGCGCTCCCGCGCCTCGTCCCCGATCACGGTGTGCGCGCGTTCTTCGTCCACTTCCCCGATCCGTGGTGGAAGAAGCGCCACGAGAAGCGGCTCGTGATGGGCGACGTCCTGCTCGATCACATCGCGCGCTTGCTCGTCGATGACGGTGAGCTCTACGTGCAGACCGACGTCGAGGAGCGCGCGGAGCTCTACGAAGCGCAGATCGCGCAGCACGGGGCGTTCGCGCCCTTCGGTGACGCAGAGGGCTCGGCGCGCCTCGCAGAGAACCCCTACGGCGCGCGGAGCCCGCGCGAGCACCGCGCGATCGAGGACGGGCTGCCCGTCCATCGACTGCGCTACCGGCGTCGCTGATCGCGGGCGACGCGCCGCGCTTCGACCCGCGACGACGATCGCGGAGCCAGGGGCGATCAGAGCGGCACGAGGAGCATCGTCAGCGGAAGGCTCGAGCCGCCGCCCGTCATGAGCGTGCCCGACGCGACGTCGCCACCCTGGAAGCGCCCGAGGTGGATCGCGCGCGCGCCGGTGTCGAGCGTGGTCGCGGAGGAGGGGAGGGGGACGACGCCCACCACGCCGTCCGCGCCGGCGCCGAGCAGCGCGCCTCCGCCCCACGCGCCGCCGCGCGGGGAGAGGGCGAGCGCCACCTTGGACGCGGTGGGGAGCGAGAGCTGCCACGGCACGCCGAAATTGCCCTTCAACGTCACCGCGGCGCCGCCGTCCACGGCGCTGTGGCCCGCGAGGTCGGCGTCGACCGTGCCCGATCCGAGCGAGATCGATCGCACCCCGTCGAGCGCCGCGCCGTCACCGATCAGCGTGAACGCGGCGCCTGGAAACGTGCCGCGCGCGTGCTGGCCCGTGCTCGGCACGACCGAGAGCGACGCCGTGACGGTGGCCGCGTCCGCGCTCGCGGGCACGCTCACCACCGACACCTTGACGGTGCGATCGGTCTCGAAGTCGATGATCGCGTGGACGAGCTCGTCCTTGCCTGCGTGGAGCGCGTCGAGATCCCCGTCGAACAGCACGCGCTGCCCGGCGGGCACCGTCCGTGTCGTCGGCGCGCTCGTCCCGAGCCACGCGATCACCGCCTGCTTGCCCGCCGCCGGATAGTCGGTCGTCGGCCCGGCGAGCCCCTTCTTCGTGATCGTGATCGTGGCCGCGTCGGCGCCTTGGTTGAGCACCACGATCGGGAATTTGCGCGGCGCGCTCGATGCGTTCACGTGGTAGACGTACGCGCGGTAACGGCCCGGCGCGATCGTGTCGGCGTAGACGATGCCGTCGGTCGACGTCGTCTCCGGCTCGTCCGAGAAGAGCAACGTCGGGGCGTCCTTCGGCCGGCAGACGAGCACCGCCGCGCAAGGCGCGCTCGCCACGGAGAGACCCGCGAGATCGATCTCGTCGCCGCGCACGCCCGATGACGCGGCCGTCGCGAGCGCTGCGGGCGGAGGTGGAGCGGCGGCGGCGCAGGCCGGCAGGCTCGCGATCGGATCTTGTCCGGCTGGACAGCCGCTCGCCGCGCCACCGGAGCCGCCGGCGCCGTTCCCCGACGAAGCGCTGCCCGTCGCGCTCGACGTCACGGACCCACCCCCGCCGCTCGCCGCGCTCGTGCTCGAGGTGCTGGTCGCCGCAGGCGCCTCGCCGCACGCAGCGAGGCACGCGATCGAGACGAGCCCGATCGGCACGAGCCACGGCGCGCGCGCGGAGGAGCCGCTCATCGTCGACGTGGACGTCTCATTGCGGGATCTGGAAGATCACGCGCGCGGTCTGGCCCGCCTCGACGGTGACGGTCTGGGTCATCGACGGACCGTTCTCGGGCTTGCACGTGACCCGCGCCGTGCCCGCTGGGACGGGGCCCCCGGTCGGCGTCGCGCCCATCGACGCGCCGTTGATCGTCACGTTGCAGTAGCCACCCTTCGCGTTGACGCGCACGGTGCCGGGCCCGGCCGCGGCGGTGCTCGCCTTGTCGCCGCCCTTGTCGCCCGCCTTGTCGGCGGCCTTCTCCGCGGCTGCCTTCTCGGCTGCGGCGATGGCCGCCGGATCGCCCTTCACGAGCTTCGCGTCGAAGGCCTTGGTCTCGCCCTGCTTCCCCGTGAAGACGAAGCTCTTGGGCACGTAGCCCGAGGCGCTGACCACGATCTTGTGCTCCTCGTCCGCCGAGAGCCCCGTGATCTTCTTCGCCGAGCCCTTCCAGGGCTTGCCGTCCACCCAGACCGTCGGCTCGGGCACCACGTCCAGCGTGACCGTCACGCTGCCCGTCTTCATCTTCGCTTCGATGGCTTTGCTCTCGCCCGGGGTCGCGAGCGTGACCGAGTCCTTGTACGACTCGAACCCCTCGAGCGAGAGCTTCACCTTGATCTCGCGGCCGAGCGGGAGGTTCGCGATCGTCGCCGGGGTCACCTCGCTGCGCAGGTCCCCGTTGATCCAGATCGCCGCGCCGGGCGGATCGCTCGTGATCTTGATCGACGCCTTCGCCTCGACGGGCGCGGCGCTCGCGCTCTCGGAAGGCTGCGGCTGCGCGACCTGCGGCGGCGGGCGGGTGAAGTAGTAGAGCCCGCCGGCGGCGGCCGCGATGGCGACGAGCGTGCCGACGATGACGCCCGTGTTGCTGCGCGTCTTCTCGGGCGGGATGCTCGCGACCGCGCCGGAGGCCGACCCGGGCTGCGTGCTCGTCGACAAATCGACCGCCGGGAAGACGCCGGTCATGCCCGACACGAACGGAGCCGACTCGGGCACGGGCTGCTGCGCGGCGATCGCGTCGGCGAGCTGCTTGATGTCGTGCAGCGCCTCGTTCTGCTGCGCGAGCTTCTCCTCGAACAGCATCTCCATCCACTTGCCGAGGCTCACCGTCGAGGCAGGGACGCGCTCCTGGCGGATGAACGCCTCGAGATCGCTCTGCATCTCGCGCGCGCTCTGGTAGCGGCTCTCGCGGTTCTTCGCGAGCGACTTCATCACGATGCGCTCGAGCCCGAGCGGGTAGTTCGGCGCGATGTCGCTCGGCAGCGGGTACTCGCGCTCGGTGATGAGCTTCAGCGTCTCGTATTCGTTCGCGCCCTTGAAGAGGCGGCGGCCCGTCGTCAGCTCGAAGAGGATGACGCCCACGGCGAAGATGTCGCTCCGCCAGTCGATCTCCTCGCCCGCCGCTTGCTCGGGCGACATGTACGGGACCTTGCCCTTCAGCTGACCGCCCTTCTGCTCCTCGGCGAACGTCTCGCTCTTCGCGATGCCGAAGTCGACGATCTTCACGTCGCCGGTGAACGTGATGACGATGTTCTGGGGCGAGATGTCGCGGTGCACGATGTGCAGCGGCTGACCGTCGAGGCCGCGCTTCTCGTGCGCGTACGCGAGCCCGGCGCAGACGCCGCCGACGATCGTGAGCGCGTGCGCGACGGGGAACTCGTTGACGTTCTTCTTCCGCATGCCGCGGACGATCGTCCGGATGTCCTCGCCATGGATGTGCTCCATCGCGATGAAGTAGCTGCCCTCGGCCTGACCGACGTCGAACGTCTGAACGATGTTCGGATGCGAGAGCGTCGCCGCGGTGCGCGCCTCGTGGAGCAGCATGTCGATGAAGGCCTGATCGTGGTTCATCTGCGGCAAGATCCGCTTGATGACGACCAGCTTCTCGAAGCCCGCGACGCTGCGGTGCAAGGCAAGATAGAGCTCCGCCATGCCGCCGGAGGCGAGGCTGCGCAGGAGCGTGTACTTGCCGAATTGCCGGGGCAGCACCTCGTCGACGGGCGCCGGCGTCTCGCCGACGACCTCGGGAGCCTCCCCTGCTTGTTGCTGCACCATAGGAGCCGAAGACCGAAGGACCAAGGGCCTGATGCCCCGTCCGTCGAAACCTTTTGTCGATCTTAGCCTCCCTTTCAACCGAAACACACCCTTGTGCCGAAATCGCTCTCGCGAGGGGGTGCCGCGACGGCTCGTGGTACCTTCCCGCGGGTGGGTGCCAGGCGGCTCGGGTGTGCTGTCGTTTTGCTGCTCGCGTCGTGCGCGACCTACAGCCAGGACCTCCAGCGCGTGCGCGATCACTATCGCGACAGCGACTTTCCCGAGGCTCTCGCGCTGCTCCGGGTGCTCGGCGACGACCTCGACGGGCTCACCCCGCGCGAGCGCGTCGAGTACGCGTACCTCCGGGGCATGACGGATCTGCGCCTCGCCGAGGCCGCGCCCTCGGGTCCGGTGCGCGACTCGTTTCGGTTCAACGCGAAGGCGTTCCTCGCGATGGCCTCGGATCTCGATCGGCGAACGCCGGGGGCCTTGTCGGAGGAGCAGCGCGGCCGGGTCCGCGACTCGCTCGCGTCGATCGCCGCAGGGACCGACTGAGCGGGCGGCGCCCCGCCCGGTCGGACGCGCGCCCGAGCCGTCGAGGAAAGGAGGACGCCCGGAGAGCGAGCTCGCGCTCCCCGGGCGTGTTTCGGTCGGTCACGGTTCGGTCGGTGTTCGATGAAGCGGTCGAAGTGGCTCCTTTCTCCCCGCCCGGAACAACCGTCGATGTTCGGGTATCCTTCCCGTGAAAGGTCGAACGGCTCGCCGGTCCGTCCAAAGGTCTCGAGGAACCCTCATGCGCATGTCTCGCTGGTCGCTCCCGCTCTTCGCCTCGGTCGCCCTCTCCACCGCCGCTTGCGAGGCCACGCCGCGCGCGGTCTCCCCTGGCGCGGGCGCGTCGGATCCCGCGGCCCAGGTGTTGCCGACGCTGCGCATCACGAAGACCGACCCCAACGATCTCCCGGCGCTCTTCCAGGCGGCGAGCGACCGGCTGCTGCGCGACGAGCTCGCGCCCGCGGCCGCCGAGTTCGATCGCATCGTCGCCGTCGATCCGAGCGGACCCACCGCGCGACCCAGCCTCTACAACGCCGGCATCGCGTACCTCGGGCTGGGCGAGCGCGACAAGGCGCTCGCGCGCTTCCGCGACAGCGTCGATCGCTTCCCCGACTCGCCCACGACCCGCGCCGCGCTGCTCCGCATCTCGCGGATCCTGTCCTATGAAGAGCGCTGGCCGGAGCTCGAGAAGACGGCCGCCGAGGTGCTCGATCGCAAGGACCTCACCGTGCTCGAGGAGATCGAGGCGCTGGGCGCGCAGGGCCTCGCCCTCGTGTCGCAAGGGCGCGCCGAGGAGGGCTTCGCGCCGATCGTGAAGGCGCGCAATCTCATCGAGGACAACCACCTCGGCGAGTCGGGCACGCCGCCCATCGAGCTCGCGCAGGTGAGCTTCGCGCTCGGCGAGATCAGGAAGGTCCGCAGCGAGCAGATCGTCTTCGAGCCCTTTCCGCCCGACTTCGGCGCGGTGCTCGAGGCGCGGTGCACGGGCCTGCTCGACGCGCAGGAGGCCTACACCGACGCGATGCGCGCGCGCGACGCGCACTGGTCGGCCATGAGCGGCTACCGCGTCGGTCAGCTCTACGAGCAGCTCCACCGCGACGTGATGAAGGTCCCGACGCCCGCCGCCGCGACGAGCGTCCGGCAGAAGCAGCTCTGGGAGGGTGCGATGCGCCTCCGCTACCGGATCCTGCTCGAGAAGGGGCTCAAGATGATGGAGGGCACCGTGCGCCTCGGCGAGCGCACGGGCGAGAGCTCGGCGTGGATCGGACGCGCGCGCGAGGCGCAGAAAGAGCTCGAGCTCGCTCTCGCCGACGAGAAGGCCGAGCTCGCGAAGATGCCGTTCACCGAGGACGAGATGCGCGACGCGCTCGACAAGCTGAAGAAGAAGGCGCCGGCGAGCACGGCGTCGGGCTCGCCCGGCGCGGCGTCGAGCGGCCCGGGCGCAGCGCCAGGCGGCGCGTCGGGGACGGCCACGCCCGCCACCAAGGCGGGGCCTCGCTGACGACGCCGCGTCGAAGGCCGGCCGCGCTCGCTCCTCGGGTCAGAACCCGCACTCGAACGCGAGCGTCGGGATCGTGATGGGGCCGATGATCCGCGGAGAGCAGCCGCGGGCGTCGCAGGTGACGTCGAACACCTCGCGAGAGAGCGTCGCGTTCTGCATGTCGAAGACGAGGCCGACGTACGCGCCCTTCTTGAAGAGCCAGCGCTTCGCGAGGCGCACGTCGACGCGGAAGAACGGCGGGGTGCGAGCCGGGTGCTCGCTCGGGACGTGACCCGGCCCCGCCTCGTCCGCCGGGAAGCCCGTGTAGAACATCGTCCGCACGCCCGCGCGCCAGCTCCGCCCGAGGTCGTAGAGCAGCGCGATCTGCGCGACGTGGGATCGGTCGTAGGCGCTCGGCACCGTGCGCCCCGCCCGCTCGCGCGTCGAGCGTGAGAGCGTGTACGACGCGAGCAAGAAGATGTCGCGCGTGAGCGCGCCCTTCGCCGAGAGCTCGAGCCCGTAGCCGTCGCCGGTGGTGCGCCTCAAGAAACGCTCGACACCGAAGCCCGATCCTCGCCCTGCGCCGATGGCGTCGGTGAGGTTCCACGTCGCTTGCCGAAAGCCCGTCGCGCGGAGGTCGAACGGCCCCGCCTTCACCTCCGCGCCGAAGCTCGTCTGGAGGCTCCTCTGCAAGCCCCCGGGGATGCCTGCGATCTGGAGCGCGGGGATCGGCGCGAAGCCGGGGAGCTGCGACGCGACGCCGATCGCCGGCACGAGCACGAGGTGATCGCCGACGCCGAAGCGGCCCACGAGCCGCGGATCGACCGCGACCGCCGCGTGCGAGAGCGAGTCGAAGTAGTCGACGCGGAGCCCCGGCGTCAGCGTCGCTCGCGGGCCGAGGGCGATCACCGCGTCCGTCCAGGCGCCGAGCGCGAGATCGAACCGACTCTTGAAGAGCACGCGGAAGGCCTGTTCGAGCTCGATCCTCGACGCCGTTCCGAGCAGCCCCTGCGAGCATCGACCTCCGGGGCACGGGTCGCCCCCGACGGCCACGTCGTAGCCGTCGAGCTGGGCGTCCGCGCCCAAGCGCAGCCGCGCGCCGCCGACGGGCTGGTCGATCGACATGCGCGTCACCTGACGCCAGTCGTTCGCGTGCTCGATGCCTTCGCCGCGCGATCGATCGAGGCCGAAGGTCGAGGCGACCTCGATCACGCCGCCGCCGTCGAGCTCGTGATCGTAGCGCAGATCGAGCCGATGGAAGTCGCTGTCGATGAGCACGTCGCGCGACTCGGTCGGGTAGGGGCGCGCGCCGAGCCCGAGACCTCCGGCGGGGTAGTGCGTGACGGACGCGAGGTAGTCGTACGAGCCGAAGGTCGTCGCCGTGAAGCGATCGCGCGCGCCGACCTTCTTCGTGTAGCGCCCTTGGTAGTCGGCGTAGCCGAGGCTGACGCTCGGCACGAGCGCGGAGAGGATCGCTGCGCCGATCGCGTAGTGCCCGCCGACGAGCAGCGACCCGCCGTCGCCGACGGGCCCCTCGACGACACCGCCGAGATCGACGGTGCGAAACGCCGCCTCGCCGTGCCAGGTGTCGCGCGCCGGCGTGCTGTCGGCTTCGACGATGGCGCCGGCGATCCGCCCGTAGCGCGCGGGGAACGCGCCCAGCGAGAGCTCCACGCGCTGCACCAGCGCAGGCGGGATGATGCTGGGGCCTGCCCCCACGTGGAACAGCATCGGCACCTGGATGCCGTCGAAGAAGTAGCCGACGTTCCCCGGCGGCGCGCCGCGGATGAAGTAGTAGGGCACCCCGCTCGCGGCCGGCGTGACGCCGGGCTCGAGCTCGATGGCTCGGTAGGGATCGCCGAGCACGCCGGGCGTCTCGCGGATCTCCCGACGACCGAGCGAGGTCGCGCCCGGCGCCGCGCGATCGCCCTCGACGGTGACGTCGATCGGCTCGTCGGCGCGCGCCGAGATCGGGAGGGCGCTCGTCGCGAGCGCGGTCGCCGCGAGGAGCCGCGCGATCGGCGCCCCTCGCGCTCGGCCCCCCCGGCCGCGTCGCGCCTCGGGCGCGCGCGTCACCAGCCGAGTCGGCTCCCGACGTAGTGATCGAGCATGCGGCGCCACCAAGGCCAGTCGTGGTCGACGTCGTAGCCCCAGAGATCGAGGTTGTGCCCGATGCCCTTCGCGCTCAGCACTCCGGACAGCTGGGCCGAGCGGTGAGGTGCCTCGTACGCCCCGCGACCGGTCACGATGTGGATCTGCGTCGCGTGGCGCAGCAGATCGAGGTGCCTGCCGTGCAGGTTCGACACGTAGCTCACCGGGTTGTTGAAGTAGATGTCGTCGTTCATGTGGCCCTCGGTGTAGCCGGGCTCGAGATCGTAGAAGCCGCTCATCGCGATCGTCGCGTCGAAGAGGTCGGGCCTGCGGAAGAGGGCGTTCGCCGCGTGGAACGCGCCGAAGCTCGCGCCGCTCGTCGCGATGCGCACGTCGCCGGCGACCCGCTGGATGTGCGGCACGACCTCCTCCTCGACGTACTCGGCGTAGAGCCGCTGCCTGCGCGCCTTCTCGAGCGGGTGGACGCGGTCGTTCATCCACGCGTAGCGGTTGATGCTGTCGATCGAGAAGACGCGGACCTTGCCCGCGAAGATGTGCGGCTCGATCGCCTTGATGAGGAAGAACCGCTCGTTCTCGAGGAAGTCCGCCTGCGCGGTGGGGAAGAGCAGGAGCGGGTGGCCGGCTTCGCCGTAAGTGACGATGGGCATGTCCATCCCCAGGCGCGGGGAGTGCCAGCCGAAGATGCTGCGGGGCAGGTGGGGATCGACGTACTCCATCAGGGCCGCTTTCATAGCACGGGTCGCGAGCGCTCCGATGCGGCCCGGTGCGACCCCGCGTCACACGAGCCGTTGACGGCCAAGGGAAGCGATCATAAGCGCCTCTTCATGCGGCACCTCCTTCGCTCCCTTCGCTCGGCCTCGCTCGTCCTCGCCACCCTCGGTGCCGCCGGCGCCGCATGGACGATCGCTCCCACCCAGGCGCACGCGCAGGCGCAGGTGTTCACGGCGACGCGGCCGGGCAACGTCATCGCCGTCGGCAACACGCTCGGCCTCTCGAAGGAGACGGGCAAGAACGGGCCCGGCACCGCCGACTCGATCGGCACGTTCATCTCCCTCGATCCGAACAGCGTCGACACGGTCCCGGTCGACGCCGCGAACCCCTGGTTCGCCGGCACGACGAACGATTGGACGATGGACGGCTCGTCCGCCGCGCTCGCGTTCCCGAACCCCGAGGCGGAGGTGCTCTACGCCGAGCTCGTGTGGGGCGGGAGCTACGACTACGGCGGTGAGGACGTGACGGCGTCGCTCGACGTGCCCGTGACGCTCTCGTTCGGCAACGACTCGATCCAGGTCGCGCCCGACGGGCAGACCGGCAACACGATCAACTACTTCCTGCCGGGCGCGGGCGTGCTCGGTCAGTATTACAACCGCTCCGCCGACGTGACCTCGTTCGTCAAGTCGCACTTCTCCGGCACCTATTCGGTGAGCGGCGTCCCCGCGACGCAGTCGGCGACGATCAACAGCCTCAACGCCGCGGGCTGGACGCTCGTCGTGGCCTATCGCAGCGACAACGAGCCGATCCGCAACATGACGGTCTACGTCGGCAACAGCAACAAGTTCGTCGACGAGAACCAGACCGTCGACTACTCGGTGAGCGGCTTCTGCGCTCCGCCGGCCGGCGACGTGAAGGGCACGATCGCGATCTCGGCGCTCGAGGGAGACGCGAACCGCGTCGGCGATCAGCTCCTCATTGCCCCGGACACGAACGGCCCGTTCGTGAACCTCGCCGGACCGAACAACCCGTCGAACAACTTCTTCGCGTCGCAGATCAACGGCGCCGACGGGCTCGTCGATCCCTCGGGCACCTTCGGCGACGCCGCGCACCAGCAGGACGCCATCAACGGCACGAACGTCTCCGGCGGTCGACAGGGGTGGGACGTCACGACGGTGCAGATCTCGTCGAGCGACAACCAGCTCTTCGCGAACCAGACGGCCGCGGTGCTTCGGACCCGCACGCTCGGCGACTCGTACCTGCCGGTGCTCTCGGCGCTCGCGATCGAGGTCAACGCGCCGAGCTTCTCGTACAACAACTCGCCCGACTCGGCGACGCCCGCGGTCGTTCACCCCGGCGACACGCTGCACTTCTCCGCGACCCTCAAGAACGACGGGCTCGCCGCGGCGAACGACGTGCAGTTCACCCTCGCGCTGCCCGCGGGGCTCACCCTCGCGAGCTTCGACACGGACGGGCAGGCCGGCGACATCAACCACACCGCCGTCACGCAGCCCCAGCTCGCGTCGGGCGTCGCGATGGGGAACTTCGCGCCGCAGGCCACGCACACGGTCGACCTCACCTTCACCGTCGGTCAGGCCTCGAACCCGATCCTCCTCAAGCCGATCTGGAAGTACGACTACGTGCAGTGCACGTCGTCGGGCGTCGTCATCCCCGAAGAGTTCAAGGCGAAGACGGTGTCGGTGACCTTCGAGAGCGTGCCGACGATGACGTCGGGCGCGGGCGGCGCCGGCAACGGCGGTGCGGGTGGCTCGGCCAGCACGGGCTCGTCGAGCGGCGGCGCCGGCGGTGACGGCAGCGGCAACGGCCTCGCGTTCCCGCAGGGCGGCGGCTTCTGCGCCGCGAGCCCCGTCGGCGAGCTGTCGCCGGTCGCGCTCTTCGGCTTCGCGGTCGTGGCCGGTGGGCTCGCGGCGCGACGTCGCCGACGCGGCTGAGTCGCGCAGGGTCACGACGCGCGCCGCGGCCCTCGCCGCGGCCCGCTCGGCCCAGCGATGCACGATGCTCCCCGCGATCGTCCTGTTCGCCGTCACGTACGTCCTCATCGCCGGCCGGGGGCTCTCGTTCCTGCCGATCGGTCGTCCCGCGGGCGCCCTCGTCGGCGCGTGCGCGTTCGTCGCGCTCTCGCTGTTCGATCCTGCCGGGCTGACGCCGCGTGAGGCCTTCGACGCGATCGAGCTCAACACGATCGGCATGCTCTTCGGGATGATGGTGCTCGCCGCCGGGCTGGTCGACGGCGGGGTGTTCGACCGCGTCACGAGCCGGCTCTTGCGCGCGCCGCCATCGCCCGTGCGGCTGCTCTACGGCGTCACGCTGGGCGCGGGGCTGCTCTCGGCGGTCTTGCTCAACGACTCGGTGTGCCTGCTCTTCGCGCCGATCGTGGACGCCGTGGCGCGGCGGCTGCGCCTGTGTCGCCTGAGCTACTTGCTCGCGCTCGCGATGGGCTCGAACGCGGGCAGCGCGATGACGCTCGCGGGCAATCCGCAGAACATGCTCGTCGCGCAGCTCTCGCAGATCCCGTACCGCACCTACCTGCTCCACGCGGGGCCCGCGGGGCTCGGGGCGCTCATCGCGACAGCGGTGATGTTGCATCTCATGTTGAAGAACAGGTTGCTCGACGACCGCGCGCCGGTCCCGGCGGACGGGACCGAGCTCGAGCGGCCCGCGTCGCGAGGCGGGCATCCGGCGCGATCGGCGCTCGTGCTCCTCGCCGTGAGCGTCGCGTTCGTCGCGGGCGCGAACCTCGCGTGGGCGGCGATCGGCGGCGCCACCGCGCTCGTCCTCATCCGCGGCAGAGACGCGAGCCCGCTCTTGTCCGCCGTCTCCTGGAACGTGCTCCTCTTCTTCGGCGCGCTCTTCATCGTCGTCGCGGGGCTCGAGAAGTCGCACGTCCCGGAGGCGCTCTTCGGCCTGGTCGCCCCCCACCTCCCGCGCTCCGGCGCCGCGTCGATCCTCGGGCTCTCCGGCATGCTGCTCGTGGGCTGCCAGGTCATCTCGAACGTGCCCTTCATCCTCATCACGAAGCCGCTGGTCGCGGCGATCGCCGCGCCCCGTCTCGCGTGGACCGTCGTCGCGCTCGTCTCGACGCTCGCGGGCAACCTCACGCTCCTCGGGTCGGTGGCGAACGTGATCGTGGTGGAGACCGCCGGCGCGGAGAAGGAGATGGGGTTCGTCGCGTACCTGCGCGTCGGTGCGCCGGTCACGCTCGTCTCGACCGCGGTCGCGCTCGGGATCCTCGCCGTGATCGAGTCCTGCTGACGCTGCCCCTCGGTCGAGGTGATGTTTTCTTCATCGACGTCCGCGGCGCGGATCGGGCGCCTCGAAAAATCTCCACTCTTCGCCGATTGATACGGCTTTTCGGCCCGTCCTCGAGATGTTCCGTAGCGAAGGTGGGTTGCAGAAAGAGATTGGCTTCCGGCGCCGGCTTGGGCTATCCGGGCGCGCATGCAAGACAAAGTTCTTCTTCCCCTCGGTGTGTCGTTCGTCCTCGCCCTCGCCGCTTGCGGCGGCAGCGAGCCCCAGCCCAACACGGGCGACCAGGCTCCCTCGGCCAGCGCGGCCATGACCGCCGAGCCGACCGCGGCGCCGGTCGAGACGGCCGCCCCGGTTGCGACCGCCGCTCCGACGGCCGCCCCCGTCGCCGAGGCGCCCAAGCCCACCATCATGGCTGCCGCCCTCAAGCTCACGCCGAACAAGGGCCAGAAGACCAAGCCCGTCGAGCTCAAGGCCGACGGCTCGATCCTCGTCGACGGCAAGCCCGCCGGCAAGGTCACGGCGATGGAGATCCAGGACGCGGACGGCAAGACCGTCGCCGCCGTCGCCGCCGACGGCACGATCACGATGGAAGGCGCCCCCGCCGGCGCGAAGTTCAACGACAAGAACGAGATCGAGGCGGACGGCAAGGTCCTCATCTCGATCGCGGACGACGGCGTCGTGAAGGTCGCCGACGCGAAGGGCAAGCTCGGCCCCGCGCTCTTCAAGGTCGAGGGCATGTCGGCCGACGGTCGCCGCGCCGCCGCGCTCCTCGCCGCGGAGCACTTCCTCCCGAAGCCGAAGGCCGCTCCGGCGAAGCCCGCGGCCGGCGAGAAGCCCGCTGGTGGCGCGAAGCCGGCCGGTGGTGCGAAGCCCGCCCCCAAGAAGTGAGCTGAGAAAATCGCACGACGGCCGCGCAGGCTGCCTTTGTAAAGGAAGCCTGCGCGGTCCTGCGTGGTAGCTTCGCGGCATGTCCGACGGACAGCTGGCAGAAGGCGCTCTCTTCGGAGGAGACCACCGGGTCCTCCGCGTGATCCACACGGGCGGGCTCTCCACGCTCTACGAGGTGGAGAACACCAGCACCGGCGTCCACCGCGCGCTCAAGGTCGTGCACGGCGCGCTCGGGAGAGATCCGAAGCTGCGTGAGCTCTTCCTCGAGGAGGCCAAGCGCATCGGGCGGGTCGAGAGCGATCACGTCGCCGAGCTGATCGCCTGCGGCGTCGACGCGGCGACCGACCTGCCGTACGCGATCACCGAGCTCTTGCAAGGCGAGACGCTCGCGGCGCTGGTCGCGAGGCGCGGAGCGCTCACGCCACGCGAAGCGCGGGAGATCCTGGAGCAGACGACCCACGCGCTCGCCGCTGCGCACGACGTCGGGCTCGTTCACCGCGATCTCAAGCCCGAGTCGATCTTCCTCGCGCAGAGCCGCTCGAGCACGGCGTCGTTCCGCGTGGCGGTGCTGTTCCTCGGGATCGGCAAGCTCGCCTCCGAGGCGAAGCACAACACGACCGCCGCGATGAGCAGGCCGCTCTGGATGGCGCCCGAGCAGGCCGAGACCGACGCGACGCCGACGCCCGCGACGGACGTGTGGTCGCTCGGCCTCCTCGCGTACCTCGCGCTCACCGGGCGCTCCTATTGGAAGACCGCGCGCGACATGGGCTCGGCGATGATGTCGCTGATGCGCGAGGTCCTGTTCGAGGACGTGGCCCCGGCGTCGCAGCGGGCGCGCGAGCAAGGAGTCCTCGACAACCTGCCGTTCGGCTTCGATCCCTGGTTCGAGCGCTGCCTCGCACGCGACCCGGCGCAGCGCTTCCAACACGCGCGCGCGGCGATGCAGGAGCTCTCGGCGTCGCTCGAGCCCTTCGCGCGGGCGTACGACGAGCGCCTCGCTCGGCAGAGCGCCCCGCAGGGGCCACCCGAGCCGTCGAACGACGCGGCGGGCTCGCCTCCTCGGGCCATGGGGCCGCTCCCGCCTCCGACGCCCCCTCCGCCCCCCGCGGCGCCCCGACAGCAGAGCTTCGGCTCGCTTCCGCCGCCGAACCCGCCCCCGCGCGCCTCGGGGGCGCCACCCCGCACGTCGGCCGAGGCCGATCGACGCGCGCTCGTGATCGGGCTCGTCGCGTCCGGGGTCGCGGCGCTCGCCGTGCTCGTGGCGATCGGGATCGGCATCGGCTTCTTCTTCGTCCGGCGAGAGGCGGCGCGCGCGGAGGCCGCGTCGCGCGCCGACGACACCACCAGCGAGCACACGGAAAAGAAGGTCGAGCCGTGGTCGGACGAGGCCTGCCCGGTGCCCGTCTCGAGCAAGGACCCGGTCTGGGGTGAGCGCCTCGCGCCGGCCACCATCGTCGAGTTCTCGGACTTCGAGTGTCCGTTCTGCAAGCGCGCCGAGGACACCCTCGCGCTGCTCAAGAAGTCCTACGGCCCGAAGAAGCTCCGCGTCGTGTGGAAGAACGAGCCGCTCACGTCGCACCCCAACGCCAAGCCCGCCGCGATCGCGGCGATGGCGGTGTTCGATCTCGAGGGCAGCGACGCGTTCTGGAAATTCCACAAGCGCGCGTACGGCGACCAGACCCACCTCGACGCGGACGCGTTCGCTCGCTGGGCCTCGCTCGCCGGCGCCGACCGGCGGAGCTTCACCGACAAGCTCGGCGACGACGCGATCGCGAAGAAGGTGTCCGACGACACCGCGCTCGGGCAGTCCCTCGGCGTCAAGGGTACGCCCGCGTTCTTCGTCAACGGCCGCCTCCTGAGCGGCGCGCTCCCGAAGGACAAGTTCGAGGAGGCGATCGACCTCGCCCTCGCCGAGGCGAAGGTCGAGGGCGACAAAGGCACCGCCCCCGACAAGATCTACGTCACGCTGACGCAACGAAATTACAAGAAAGACACGCCTGCGCCAGACCCGCAAGACGACCACACGCTCTACAGGGTGCCCGTCGGGGGATCGCCGGTCCTCGGCCCGAAGACCGCGCTCGTCACGATCGTCGAGTTCGCCGACTTCCAGTGCCCGTTCTGCGGGCGCGCCGAGGCGACGCTGTCGCAGCTGCGGGCGCACTACGGCGACAAGATCCGAATCGTCTGGAAGGACGCGCCGCTCCCCTTCCACAAGCGCGCGATGCCGGCCGCGAGCTTCGCCCGTGAGGTCCGCGCCAAGAAGGGCGACGACGCGTTCTGGAGGGCGCACGATCTGCTCTTCGCGAACCAGAAGAACCTCGAGGACGCGGATCTCCAGACTTACTCCTCGACGCTCGGCTTCGACGGCACGGCGCTCGCCGCCGCCGCCCAGAGCGAGGCTCACAAGAAGGAGATCGCGGAGGATCAGGACCTCGCCGACGCCATCGGGGCGACGGGGACGCCCGTGTTCTACATCGACGGTCGGAAGCTGAACGGCGCGCAGCCGTACGAGAAGTTCGCGACGATCATCGACGAGGAGCTCCCGAAGGCGCAGGCGCTGGTGGCGAAGGGCATCCTCGCGGAGAACGTCTACGACGAGCTCACGAAGGACGGCAGCGTCGGCAAGCTCCTCGAGACGAAGGATCCGGGGCCCGTGCCGGCCGGCGCCCCGGCGCGGGGCGCGAAGAAACCGCTCGTCGTCATCCAGGAGTTCTCCGACCTCGAGTGCCCGTATTGCAAGCGCGCGGAGGCGACCCTCGACGACGTCGTGCGCGAGTACGGCGACAAGGTGCAGATCGTGTGGCGACACTTCCCGCTCACGTCGCACAAGCACGCGGAGCTCGCGGCGGAGGCCGCCGAGGAGGTCAAGGCGCAGAAGGGCGACAAGGCCTTCTTCGACTTCGGTCACAAGGTGTTCGAGGCGCAGCCGAACGGGCTCGAGCGCAGCGATCTGACGAGGCTCGCCGTCGCGCAAGGCGTCGACCTGGCGCGCTTCGACAAGGCCCTCGACGCGCACACGCACGCGGCGCGCGTCGCCGCCGACGTCGCGGCCGCGCAGAAGCTCGGCTTCACCGGCACGCCGACGTTCGTCGTCGGCAAATACGTCGTCACCGGTGCCCAGCCGCTCGCCGCGTTTCGTCGCGCGATCGACAAGGCCCTCGCCGATCCGAAGTGAGCGGGATCAGCCGTCGCGCCGGGCCTTCACGAGCTCGGCGTAGGCGGCGTTGATCTCTCGCAGGCGATCGCCGGCGATCTTCTGCAGCTCCGTCGCGCTCGAGGCGAGCTTGTCCGGGTGATACTCGACGGCGAGCTTGCGGTAGCGCGCTTGGATCTCCTCGAGCGGAGCGTCCTCGTCGACGCCGAGGACCTCGTGGGCGGGGCGTCGGTCGGGGCGGTCACGGGGCGCGGCGCGCTCGCGCTCCGCCGGTCGCTTCGAGGATCTGCGAGGGCTTTTGTCTCTCCTCGCCGCGAGCGACCTCCGGCGTCCTCGCTCGATCGTCGAGCGCACCCAGCCGACGACGAGGTAGAGCGCGATGCTCACGACGAGCCACTGCATCGATCATCCGGCTCCGCGCGGCGCGCCCGTGACCACGGCGTCGAGCGCGCGCCGGACGAGGGCCTCGACCTCGTCCGCCGTGCCGCTCCCATCGACGTGCACGACTCGGTCGTTCGGAACGAGCTCTTCGGCGCGCGCGTACGCGTCCACGAGCCGCCGCTGCAGCGCGTCGACCTCGTAGAGCTCGTCTGCTCCGCCGCGCGCCCGCCGCCGCCGCGCCGCCACGTCGGCGGGCACGTCGACGACCAAGGTCACGTCGGGCCGCCGCGCGAAGCGGTTGAGGCTCGCGATCCAGGCGAGCAGCTCCGGCTTCGGCAGCGAGGTCGATCCGGCGGCGGCCGATTGGTAGGCGAGGCTCGACAGATCGTACCTGTCCGAGAGGACGACCGCGCCGCGCGCGAGGTGGGGATCGATCTCGGCGACGTTGTGATCGATCCGATCCGCCGCGAAGAGCAGGGCCATCATCTCGGCGCTCGTCGCCGATCTCTCGGCGATCTTGCCCGTGAGGATCTGTCGGATCAGCGCCCCGATGGGGCCCGTCGAGGGCTCGCGCGTGACGTGCACGGCGCGCCCTTCGGCCCGGAGCCGCGCCGCGTAGCGCTCGGCCTGGGTGGTCGTGCCGGCGCCGTCGATCCCCTCGATCACCACGAACACGCCGCGCTCGCTCACGACGCGCCGCTCCGCTCCGCGGGGCCGGCGATGGGCGCCGGGTCCTCCCCGAGCACGACGTTGTCGATGAGGCGCGCGGCGCCGATCTTCACGGCGACGGCGAGGAGCGCGCGCTCCCCGACGATCGCTTCGTCCGCGAACGGCACGACCGTGTCCGCGTCGGCGACGGTGACGTAGTCGATGACGTCCGCGGCGGACGCGAGGTGCGCGCGCGCCGAGGCGGCGAGGGCCCCGGCGCGGCGCTCGCCCGCTCGGAAGGCCCCGACCGCGCGTGAGAGCGCCTCCGGGATGCGCTGGGCGCGCGCGCGGTCGTCCGCGCTCAAGTAGCGGTTGCGCGACGACATCGCGACGCCGTCCCGCTCGCGCACCGTCGCCACCGAGATCACTTCGACGGGGAGGAACAGGTCGGTCGTCATCCGCGCGATGACGCGTGACTGCTGGTAGTCCTTCCGACCGAAGACGGCCGTGCACGGACCGGCGAGCGCGAAGAGCTTCGTCACGATCGTCGCGACGCCCTCGAAATGGTTGGGGCGGAGCTCGCCGCAGAGCGCGCGCGCGGTCTCGCCGACGCGCACCCTCGTCTCGTCGCCCGGCGGGTACATGGCCGCTCGCTCCGGCGCGAACACCACGTCCGCGCCCTCCGCGGCCACGCGCTCCACGTCGGCGTCGAGCGTGCGCGGGTACCGGGCGAAGTCCTCGTTGGGGCCGAACTGGGTGGGGTTCACGAACACGGTGACGACGACGAAGTCGGCGCGCCGCTTCGCCTCGCGCACGAGGCTCGCGTGTCCCTCGTGCAGCGCGCCCATCGTCGGCACCAACCCGACGCGGCTGCCGCGCGCGCGCGCGTCGTCACACGCCTGACGCAAATCCTCCGGTACCGTCAGCACCCGCATGGGCGTGGTCTAGCCGAGACGGGTCTCGGCCGCACTCCTCTCCACTCGGGCCGCGGCCCTGGTAAGCTCGCCCCGTGAAAAACGAGGTCACCCCGTCGACCCCGGACGTTCGAGATGGCTACCTCGACGGTCCCGCGTCGCAGCTGCCGCACTCCTTCACCGAGGGGGACCCGTCGCACTACCTGAACCGCGAGGTCAGCTGGCTGGAGTTCAACGCGCGCGTGCTCGCCGAGGCCGAGACCGAGGACGTTCCGCTCCTCGAGCGCGTGAAGTTCCTCGGCATCTTCATCGCGAACATCGACGAGTTCTTCATGGTGCGCGTCGCGGGGCTCAAGGCGCAGCGCGGTCGAACGATCGCCGATCTCCCGCCCGACGGCCTCACCCCCGACGAGCAGCTCAAGGCGATCAGCGCGCGCGCACACGCGCTCGTCGACCGAGCCTATCAGGTGTGGAACCAGAGCCTCGTGCCGGCCCTCCGCCGAGCGGGCATCGTGATCGTGCACCCCGACGAGCTCGCGCCGGACGAGCTGGCGGCCCTCGACGACCGCTTCAAGAACGACATCTTCCCCGTCATCACGCCGCTCGCGATCGACCCGGGGCACCCGTTTCCGCATCTGCGTAACAAAAGCATCAACTTGGGCATCATGTTCACCCGCGAGCACGAGGGCGGCGAGACCGGCTTCGGTGTCATCCAGGTGCCGCCGATGCTGAACCGCTTGATGCCCGTGAAGGTCGAGGGAGCCGAGCGCGCGTTCGTGCTGCTCGAGGACGTCATCGCCAGGCACGTGCGCGAGTTCTTCCAGGCGACGCGGCTCAAGGGCACGTACCCCTTCCGCGTCACGCGCAACTGGGACCTCGAGATCGACGAGGAGGAGGGCGAGGACCTCCTTCAGACGATCCAGGCCGAGCTGCGGCGCCGCGATCGCGGCAACGCGGTTCGCGTCGAGATCGGCGCGCTCGAAGGCGCCGACGCGTCGGTCCAGCGGCTCTGCAAGGCGCTGAACCTCGAGCCCGTGGCGGACGTGTACCGCGTGCCCGGGCCGCTCAACTTCGCAGACCTCTCGCAGGTGATCTCCGACGACGGGCGGCGCGAGCTCCGCGACGAGCGCTTCACGCCGCAGATCCCGGGCCCGCTGCGCGACGAGGAGGACCTCTTCGCGATCATCCGCGAGCGCGACATCGTCCTGCATCACCCGTACGACTCGTTCGACCCCGTCGTCGAGTTCATCAACCAAGCCGCCGACGACCCGAACGTCCTCGCCATCAAGCAGACGCTCTACCGCACCGGCGGCGACTCGCCGATCGCCAAGGCGCTCGCGCGCGCAGCCGAGAACGGCAAGCAAGTGACCGCGGTCGTCGAGCTGAAGGCGCGGTTCGACGAGGCCAGCAACATCCGATGGGCGCACACGCTCGAGCAGAGCGGCGCGCAGGTGATCTACGGCCTGCTCGGTCTCAAGACCCACGCGAAGGCGCTGCTCGTCGTGCGCCGCGAGAAGGAGAAGCTCCGTCGCTACGTGCATCTCTCGACCGGCAACTACAACCCGTCGACGGCGCGGACGTACACGGACATCGGCCTCTTCACCGCGAACCGGGAGATCGGCGAGGACGTCACCTCGCTCTTCAACCTCCTCACGGGCTACAGCGCCCCGGCGAGGTGGAACCGGCTCGTGGTGGCGCCGCTCGGCCTGCACGAGGCGATCCTCGGTCTCATCGCGCGCGAGACCGCGCACGCGCGCGCCGGCAAGAAGGCGTCGATCACGGCGCAGATGAACTCGCTCGTCGACGTCGACGTGATCGACGCGCTCTACGCTGCCAGCGAGGCGGGGGTCGACATCCACCTGCGCATCCGCGGCATCTGCTGCTTGAGGCCGGGGATCCCGGGGCTCTCGTCCCGAATCGTGGTTCACGCGAACATCGATCGCTTCCTCGAGCACGCGCGCGTGTTCCGCTTCGAGAACGGCGGCTCGGAGGAGGTCTACATCTCGAGCGCCGATTGGATGCCGCGCAACTTCCACCGGCGCGTCGAGGTGCTCATCCCGATCCTCGATGCGAACATGCGGCAGCGCGTCGTCAACGTCCTCTCCACGCTCTTCGCCGACGACGCGAAGACCTGGGAGCTCGATCGTGACGGGACGTACCACCGCATCCCTGCGCGATCGGACGTGCCGCTCCGCGCGCAGGCGAAGTTCATCGAGCTGGCGCGCGAGCGGGCGAAGAACAACGACCCGCTCGGTCGCGCCGGCCGCTTCCACCTGCTCTCGGTCCCGTCGAGCGAGGAGGAGCGCAAGCTCCGGCGCGCGAAGGATCGGCAAGAGCGCCAGAAGAAGAAGCGCTCATCGCTCGGCTGATCGCGGCGAGCGGTCGGTCCTCAGTAGATGTCTTCGGGGCTGGTCGTCGGCTTCGGGGCCTTCGGCGCGGGCGGCTTCGACGCCTTCGGGGGCGCGCTCGTCGCGGCGACGGGGTGCGACGGGGCGCTCGCGTCCGACTTCGGCGGCGACGGGGCCAGCGAGGACGCTGAGGGGGCAGGGGACGCCGAGGCCGCCGCGGTCTCGGGGGCCCGCGGCGTCTCCGCCGTCGCCGCGCTCGGGGCGGGCTCCTTCGCCGGCACGACGCCGGTCTCGGCTGGCGGAGGAGCGAGGACGCGGCCTCCGGTCGTCGAAGGGGGCGCCGGGATGCGCACCGACACGCTCGCGTCCGGCGTCTTCTCCGGCGTCGCCGTCGACGAGCTGCGGCTGTAGATCCAGATCGCGATCGCGATCGCGGCGACGACACCGAGCGCGAGGATGAGCACGTTGTTCGACGGCTTCGGCGCGGCGATGGCCTCTGCCGTCTCGGCGTCGACCGGAGGATCCTTCGCGGCGCCGGCCTTCGGTCGCGACCCACTCCGCGGCCCACTCGCCGCCGAGCGCTCCGCGCTCTTCTTCGCCTCGCGCGTCGCTCCGTCGGGCGCCGCGCCGCTCGAGCGCGCGCGCTCGTCGTCTCTCGCGCTCGCCGGCTTGCTCGCGGGGCCCTGGTGCGTGCGGTTGGCTTCTTTTCGCTTCTTGCGGCTCGGCTTCGGCACGAGGTCGTGCTTAGTGCCGAGCCCTACGGAGCGCAATTGGTGCGACGCCGACTCCGCCGGAGCGCCGCCGCGAGCACCACGCACGCCGCGAGCGAGGCGATCGACGCGTCGTCGCCTCCCTCGCCGCCGCCGAGCGTGCACGCGCACCCGCGCGGACCGCGCTCGAGCGACGGCGGCGCGGCGTACGCCTCGGTGGGCTCGGGAGCAGGCGCCTCGCCCTTCCGATCCTTCGCGATCTCCTCCTCGGGCGGCGCGGGGGCCTTGTCTCCCGTCGCGCCCGAGCTCGTCGCGTCGACGCCCTCCGGCACGGCGACCGGAACCGCGACCGACTCCGGCGCGCCGCTCCCGACGCGCTTCGTCCAGTCGACGGCGACGAAGCTCGTGAAGCGCGTGACGAGCCCGTAGTCGAGGCCGAGCCGCGTGATGTCGGCCTGCGCCGTGGGGCTGCCCTCGACGAGATCGCCCTCGAGCCAGCCGACCTTCGAGCGCGCCCAGAGCGTCCCGAGAAGACCGGCGCGCGGGCGCTTGCTCGCCCCTTCGCGCGTCGAGAGCCCGTCCTCCTTCGGCATGTCGGCGACCTCCACCGGGATCGTGATCGCGCCCCGCGCGCTCGTCGCGCGGACGACGATCGGCCCCTTGACCGCGCCGTGGAGGCGCCCGTGGACGACGAGCGGCCGGCTCGCGAACAGATCCGGCAGCTCGCGCGGCATCACGTCGTCGACCGCGCTCGCGCCGAAGTCGACCTTCACGTCTCGAAGCACCGACTTGTCGATGTAGCGGAAGAACTGGTTCACCGCGCGGCCCGGGTCTTCGCGGTTCGAGGCGTAGACGGCGACGCCCTTGCCCGCGCGCGACAGGCCGTCGAGGAGCGCGCGGTTCGGGCTCGCGCCGACGCCGAAGCCGAACACCTCCGCACGCTTGCCGCGCCCCTCGATCGCGGAGACGAAGCGGCCCGTCGAGCGCATGATCTGGTCCTCTTCGCCGACGTAGCCGTCGGTCATGAAGAACACGTAGCGGTTCCTCCCCTCGTCGACCTCGGGAGACAACGCCGCGCCGACCGCGTCGAGCATCTCGGTGCTGCCGCCCGCCTTCATCCGGTCGACGAACGAGAGCGCCTCGCGGACCGCCGCGTCGTTCGCGCGACGAGGCTCGGGGAACGCCTTGCCGGTGTGGCCCGAGAACGTGAGGATGTTGAACGTGTCGACGGGGCGGAGGCGCGAGAGGGCGTCGCGCATCGCCTCCTTGCACCGCGCGAGCGGGACGCCCTTCATCGATCCGGAGACGTCGACCACGAACACGAGCTCGCGGTGACCGACGAGGCTCTCCACGTCCACGTTCGGCGGCGCGATCATGAGCGAGAAGAAGCCCGCGTCGCGATCGACGATCATCGTGCTGCGCGGCTCCTCCGCGGCGACGCGGTAGCGCATCACGAAGTCGCGATCCGCGGGCGCGTCGTCGTCGGCGAGCCGTACGTCGAGCGCGCCGTCGCTCTCGCGCTTCGCGACGACCTTGTGCGTGGGCACCTCGAACGGCCCGACCGCGACGGAGGAGGGGGCGACGACCTCGATCGACACGTCCTTGCCGGGCTTGAGCACGCGCCGGTAGGGCGGCGTGATCCGCGACGCGTCCGGGACGCGGTTCGTGTCGCGCTTGGTCCCCGCGCCCTTCGGCGACGCGGCGAGCGGCGTCCCGGCGATGAAGCGGGGACCGACGACCATCGGGAAGACGAGCTCGTACGTCCCCGCGTCGTACGTCAGGTCTTCGGTGTACCGGATCGTCACCTCGACCTTCTTGCCGGGCTCGATGTTCGCGACCGACTGCGTGAAGACGTTCGAGCGCTCCTGTTCGAGCAGCGCGGCGGTGAACCCCTGCGCCTTCGCGGCGTCGTAGGTGCGCCGCGCGGCGCTCCTCGACGACCGACGAGACGACGCGATCGCCCACCGTGAGCCGCATCTCGTGAACCGCGGCGTTCTCCGGGAGCGGGAACACGTAGACCGCCTCGATCGGGTGATCCTTCGGGTTCTGGAAGGTCTGCGTGATCTCGACGTCGGCGGCCGTCGACGAGAGCGCGGCGCGCACGTCGGTGTGCTCGAGGGCGAACGCGTCTCCGTCGGCCCGCTCGACGTGCAAGCTCGGTAGCTCTCCTGGATCGGTGAAGACGGGGAAGGTCGACGGCGCGCCCGGATCCCCCTTCGCCACGACGAGCGCGTTCGCGGGCGTCGTCGGAGCCGCGACCGGGGCGACCTCGAAGAGGCGAGGGGAGGGGGCCGCGGCCGCCGCCGCCGCGCTCGCGGTAGGCGACGGCGTGGACGCCGGGGCGAGCGTCTCGAGCGGCTCGGGCGGCGCATGGGGCGCGCCCGAGCAGGCGCCGCCGAAGGAGACGAGGAGGCCGAGGACGGCCGAGCGTGCGATGGACCTCGATGGAGCGAGCGAGACGCGATCGGCCGCGCCGCGGCAGGCTCGGGCTCTCGGCAGGGAAGCGAGCATGACGACCCCCGAATCGTGGAAGAGTTGCGCCCTAACGCGCGGGGCCGAGGCACCTTACACGTCCGCGCGCTTTTCTCGTGCCGCCCCCGCCTCGTGGAAGGAGGGCGTCGCTGTGCTCACGGAACTTCGCTAGCCTCTGCCCGCGATGGATGCGCTGCCCGTGCGCGGAGGCTCGACGTGGAGGCTCGCCGTGTTCCTGGTGAGCCCCGTCGTCGCTGCGTGTGGGGCCGGCGCCCCGCCCGAGAGCCCCAAGGTCGCCCCCGCGCCCGTCGTCACCGAGGCGCCGGCCGCGGACAGCCCGACGACGCTCCCCACGCCCGATCGCGAGGTGCACATCGAGGACGCGCTCTCGGAGCTGCGCGACGCGGAGCGCGCGCTCGACGTCGAGATGCAGAAGCCCGCCGCGCCGAAGCGGCCGCCGCCGCACCCCGAGACGCACCCGGAGGCGCGCCCCGAGACGCGGCCGAGCGACGAGCGCTCGTGCCAGATCGCGTGCGTGGCGCTCGCGTCGATGCGGCGCTCGGCCGACTACGTCTGCAAGCTCGCGGGCAGCGGAGACCCGCGCTGCGTCGACGCGTCGAGCCGCGCGCGTCGCGCCGAGGCGAAGGTCACCGCGAGCTGCGGCGCGTGCACCTCGACGCCCCTCTCCCTCCGCGTCGAGCCCGTGCGCGTCGCCTCGAGCTCCGGATCAGCAGA